>NZ_JBMRGR010000022.1:0-35745 GCF_049384045.1 Enterococcus diestrammenae | reverse complement strand
AGGAGCGGATTGTCTGTTTTCGAGGAAAAGCGTCTCGAAAACTCAATGTAAAGTGTGAGGCGAGAATTAAGCGTGGATGCTATGCCCCTGCAAAAAAGTTTTTTCGGAGAGCTGAGGATTAACTATTTTCGAGTTATCCTCCTCGTAATCCTCACCAATTTGAAAAAAAGTGGGCTATTGATTGACCTTTTCCCCGCGAAAATGTTTTGTGAAAGCCTAATGTCAGGGGATTTTCATTGATAAAAATTACAAAACGTCATGTAAGCCGTTTCTTTGACACACGACTGTAATATTTGTGTTTCAAGTCTGACACATGCTTATGGTACAATTCAGTTTGTCAGAATAGATTTAAGATTATCTTAAGTCTTGCTCACGGAATAAATTTTCGTAATCTAAGCCAGTCGGAGGAAAAACAACGTGAAGAAACGTGGATTATCAGCTTTGTTGGTATGTTCATTGTTACTCTCTGCAGTTGCAGCACCAGTTGCGGCCGCGGCGGACGAATTCGATACCGAAATCCAAAAACAAGATCAAAAAATTAGTAGTTTGAAATCACAACAAAATGATGCGCAAGCACAAATTGATACCTTGGAAGCAGAAGTTGCGGCCATGACGAAAAAAGCAGACAAATTGGTGAAAGAACAAACTGCCTTGGTAAAAGAACAAGATCAGTTGTTAGCTGAGATTGCCGATTTGGAAGCGCGGATTGCCAAACGGGAAGAAAAGATTAAAAACCAAGCCCGGGACGTCCAAGTCAATGGTGAAAATACTTCGATTATCGCTACTGTCTTAAACGCTAAATCACTTTCCGATGCTGTCGGTAAAGTAACGGCTATGACGACTATCGTCAATGCCAACAACGAGTTAGTCAAAGAACAAAAAGCGGATAAACAAGCCGTGGAAGACAAAACCGTTGAAAATCAGAAAAAACAAAATAAATTGGATGCTAACCAAGCTGAATTGGAACAACAAAAGAGTATCAGCATGGAAAAACAAGCCGATTTGAACTTGATGAAAGCCGACCTTGCTTTGGAACAAAACAAAGCAGAAGGCAAGAAAGCACAATTAGAAGATGCGAAAGCTGAAGCTGAAGCAGAAAAAGCACGGATTGCTGAAGAAAAACGATTAGAAGAAGTTGCTCGTCAACGGGCTGCCCAACAAGCAGCTCAACAGGAACGTGAAGAACAAGCAGCGTTAGAATCTGGCAATACAGCGACTGCTGAAACCGCCTCTTCCTCAGTTGCAGCACCAGAAACTACCGTCGCTAGCTCATCTACTACCAGCGAAAGTTCAGAAGCTAGCCGTCAAGAAAGCTCTGAAACAACAATTGAAAGTAATCAAACACCGGAGTCTAGCACTGAAAGCAATGCACCAGAAAGCGAAGCACCAGTAGTTGAAACGCCGGAAAGCCAAGCACCTGAAACAGAAACACCGGTGGAAGAAACTCCTGAAGTTGAAGCACCAGTAGTGGAAACACCAAAAGCAGAAACACCAGAGCCAGAAACGCCAGAAGTACCAAATACTGGTGGCGATTTGATTGCCACAGCGAAGAAATACATTGGTGTCCCTTACGTTTGGGGCGGGTCTGATCCAAGTGGTTTTGACTGTTCTGGTTTTACTTCTTATGTGTATCGAGAAGCTTATGGCCGTGAAATTGGTCGGACGACGACTCAACAAGAAGGTAATGGTCCTATCATCAGCACGTCTCAAGCCAAAGCCGGCGATTTATTGTTCCGTGGTCCTCAAGGTGGGACTTACCACGTAGCTATCGCTTTGGGTAACGGTTGGTTTATCCATGCGCCAAGTCCTGGTGGTGCTGTTCGGATTCAACAAGAATCACAATGGTATTCATTTGACTTTGCCGTGTCTATGTAATTGAAATAAAATTAGCGTAAAGGAAGAAACCACAGCGTAGAGCTGCAGTTTCTTCCTTTTTTGTATTAAAAATAGGCTGGACTTGTGGAGGAGAATCCCTCTTAAAAAGTGGAATTCTCCGGCGGTCTGTCCAGCCTGTTTTTTGATGGATAAAATGATGTGGGGTGATTTTTAGATCAGAATAGCTTACAAAAGTGACGGGCGTATGCCAAAAGCATCCGGCTTCCTTCGCTAAGCTGCACGACGTTTTCTTCCTTGTTCTAAGCCGGCAAAAATGCCTCCGTCAAGGTCATAAACTCATCGATATCTTTTTTCAATACATCGATTCCCGCTTGCCAGAAGTCAGGTTGGGTCAAGTCCACGTCTAGGTGTTTTTGCGCCAATTCTTCGGTAGTCATGGCAGCGGTATCCCGCAAGAGGGCGATGTATTGGTCCTCAAAGCCGGTGCCGGTTGCTTGCGCTTTGGCGTAGATACCGAGGCTGAAGAGGTAGCCAAAGGTATAAGGGAAGTTGTAAAATGGTACGTCATCAATGAAGAAGTGGAGTTTTGCTGACCAAAAATGAGGATGCCAACTACCTAAGCAATCACAGTAGGCTTCTTTTTGAGCGGTTAGCATTTTTTCAGTGATTTCTGACGAAGCGACGAGGCCTTTTTGGCGGGCTGTGTAGAAATCTTGTTCAAAAAGAAAACGGGCATGGATATTCATAAACATAGCGATGGCATTTTGCATTTTGATGTCTAGCAAGTTGATCTTCTCTTCTGGTGTCGTGGCTCCTTGCAAGTTTGCATCGGCAACAATCAGCTCCGCGAAGGTGCTGGCAGTTTCGGCAACGTTCATAGCATAGTCTTGGTTCATGCTAGGCAAATCCCACATCACAGAACTATGGAAGGCGTGACCTAGCTCGTGAGCCAAGGTTGCGACTTCACCGATTGCATTGCCATAGGTCATGAAAATCCGGGACTCTTTTGTTTCTGGTAAACCGGCACAATAGCCACCGGGACGTTTGCCGGGGCGGTCTTCCGCTTCAATCCAGCACTTTTCAAAAGCAGATTTGGCAAAAGCAGCCATCTTGGGACTGAACTCACCGAAGTGTTGAATGATAAAAGCTGCCGCCTCGTCAAAGGTGAAGGTCCGTTCCTTGAAGTCGCCCACGATAACTGGCGCGTCTTGGTCTTGCCAGTCTAGTTTTTCTTTGCCCATCAAAGCAGCTTTACGGTTTAGGTAATCTACGAAAGGTTGTTTGTTGGCGCTGATAGTTTGCCACATGGCAGCCAAAGTCGTTTTCGACATCCGATTGTCTTGCAACGGCTGTTTCATGAAATCTGTGATGCCGTGGAGCTTGTAATCAGTCAGCCGAAAGCCGTCCAAGTGATTCAAGGTATCGGCGAAAAGTTCGGTTGGTTTGCTCCAAGCAGTTTCCCATTTGGCAAATAAGTCAGCGCGGACAGCGGGATCAGGATCCCCCATCATTTTATTGAAGGCTTGACCAGCAGAAAGGTTGACCCTGGTGCCATCTTCTTTTGTAAAAGGAATTTCGATGCTGCTAACGATGGTGTCGTAGTGTTCTGACCAGGCGCTTTGGCCATCAAGGGCTAGCTGGTTGATGATGTTTTCTTGCGCTTCTGGTAAAGAGTCTTGGCCGTCACGGCGTTCTTCATTGAGACGAAAAGCGATGGCTGCCAAGCGTGGGTCGGCTAGCAATTGTTGCCATTGTTCATCGGGGCAAGCAGCATATTTTAAGGCTAAGGGCACGGTCGCTCCTTGAAATTGTGGATACAATAGCGCCAATTGACCACCTAGCAATTTTGCTTGGTGATCGTTGACGTTTTGACTAGTCAAGGCTTCGACAAAGGTACTGCATTGGTTCAAACCATTGCTGACGTTGGTCATTTTGGTGAGTACGACGGTTAATTGTGCCGATGCGTCGGGACTAGTCAAATCTAGTTGCTGGATCAAGTTGGTCAGCTCAGCGATTTCTTCAGTCAGCTGTGTCAAGCGGGTTTGTAATTCGGGGGATTGGCTGCCACCAGGGAAGATGGACTCCAAATCCCAAGTCAGTGAATAGGTCATAAGGTTTCCTCATTTCTGTCGTTTTCGGTGGATGAAGTTTAAGAAAATCATCCGGATCTGGCTTTTTGCTGCTTTCAGTATAGCATATCGCCTTAAACTGCTAAAATTTTCTGGAAATCATGATAAGATAGAGAAGAAATCCAAAGCAGAAATCGAGGAGAATCCGTGAAAAAACTAGGGAAAAATCCCAATCTTTACTTCGCTATCGGCATTGCCATCATGGTCATCTTATTTATCAGCTCTTCTCAGACCTATGAGCAACAGTCGCAGACGGATTTGATTGGTAAATTATTGACAGGTCAACCCTTGAAGGAACCTTTAGGCAAGCTTTCTTTTGGCTATGCTGGTCAGGAGCAAAGTATTCAAGCCGTGGGATACGCGAAGTTTATCGAATTTTTTATTCGTAAAGGGGCGCATTTTATGACTTACTTTGTGATGGGGGGCAGTTTTTGTATAGGCTTATATTTGAAGATAAAGCATTTTTGGTGGGGCGGCTTTTTTGCGTGGCTAGCTGCCACCGGTTATGCCGGGATGGATGAGTTTCACCAACAGTTGACAGGGGGACGTACACCCTTGTTTGAAGATGTCATGCTAGATTCCATGGGGGCCTTGACGGCAGTGATTTTGGTATTGGTAGTCTTAGTGGTCCAACGCAAGCGTCTTCGGTGAAAGGAAGTGGTAAATATGATTCGTGAATTTTTACCGGAGGATTTAGCTGAGGTGATGGACTTGTGGCTAGTTAGCAATCAAGAGGCCCATTCCTTTATTCCCGCAAGTTATTGGCAAGACAACTATGAGCTGGTACGAGAGCTTTTGCCTAAAGCGGACCTGTTTGTTTGTCAAGAAGAGGATGGGGCCATCACGGGCTTTATCGGCTTACAGGGAAATCTGATTGCTGGCTTATTCGTGGCTGCTAGGAGACGTTCCCAAGGTATCGGTAAACAACTGTTGGATGTTGCCAAAAGTCAGCGAAATCCCTTATATTTACAAGTTTATCAAGACAATGAACAAGCGGTGGCTTTTTATTTGCGGGAAGGATTCCAACTGGTAGAAGTGAAAGTTGATGAAGGGACTGGCCAAGAAGAACTTCACTTAAGTTTCACTCAGATCGGAACCGTTGAAAATTTTCAGTAAAAGACTACAATAAAAGAGAAGCCAATTCACTTGCTGCCACCAATTTGACACTGATGGACAGCCAAAAATAACGCGAGTTAACCGATTCGCCAATTAATCGGAAAGCATAATCATCAATTACGGAGGGACTTACTATGTCAGGACATTCAAAGTGGAACAATATTCAAGGACGGAAAAACGCACAAGATGCCAAACGGGGGAAGATCTTCCAAAAGCTTTCGCGGGAAATCTACATGGCCGCAAAAGCTTCCGGTCCCAATCCCGATGATAACCCGGCGCTGCGTCTAGTGATGGACAAAGCCAAAGCAGCCAATATGCCCAATGATAATGTCGAGCGGGCCATCAAAAAAGCTACTTCAGCTGGCGAAGGGGAAAACTATGATGAAATCGTCTATGAAGGCTATGGTCCTGGTGGGGTAGCGATCTTAGTGCATACCTTGACGGATAACCGCAACCGGACCGCCACTAACGTACGAGTCGCTTTTACGCGTAATGGTGGCAACCTTGGCGAAACCGGCTCTGTTAGCTATATGTTTGACCGCAAAGGCTATATTGCCATTGAACGAGCTGGGTTAGCGGTAGATGAAGATACCATGTTGGAAGATGTTATCGAAGCGGGAGCCGAAGATATGTTGACCTCACCAGAAGTTTTTGAAATTTATACCGCGCCAGAAGATTTCACCACCGTGCGGGACCAATTGGAACAAGACGGCTTCAAATTGGCTCAAGCAGAGTTGACTATGGTACCTCAAACCACAGTTGTCCTAGATGATGACCAAAAAGCCCAACTGGAACAATTGGTAGACAAGTTAGAAGACGATGACGATGTGTCCGACGTCTACACCAGCTTAGAAGATTGATGAGGGAGTGCTTGTGAGGATTCCCAAATTTGTCGATCGTCGAGTAGCCATCCACGAAAGTCTGCCCATCGGTATCTTACTCGCGATGGCGGGGGGCTTTCTGGATGTCTATACTTATCTTTTTCATGGAGAAGTTTTTGCTAGTATGCAGTCGGGGAACGTGATCTTGCTGGGGGTTAGTCTCGCTCGCGGGCATTTTCATCAGATTGTCCGTTACTTGGTGCCGATTGTTATTTTTATGGTGGGGATCATTGTGACCGACTGGCTGAAGCATAAGTACCCTAAAGGTCATTTTGTCACTTGGCAAAATGTCGCTGTCGCCTTTGAATTGGTGGGGATTTTTGTGGTAGGTGGGGTCGCCCCGATTGCCAGTGATTTAGTGATTAACTCGGCGTTATCCTTTTTTGCTGCTATTCAATATGCTGCGTATCGGCGTCTGGCGGGGTTGCCTTATGCTACCACTATGACGACTGGCAACTTGCGCTCGATCAGTGATTATCTTTACGCTTATTTTTTCACAAAAGATCCAACTGCTAGCTTCAAAATCAAATACACGGCTACGATTGTTGCCGGCTTTTTCGCAGGGGCGATCTTCAGCACCCTGCTGGCTACGGTGATGAAAGGCCGCTCCATCTGGTGTGTGTCGCTATTATTGTTGGTGGTGTTGATTATCAGCCTACGTAATCAAGAGCAATGAGTCATTTCTCAATGACAACGAGCCGGGGATGCTTTATAATTGAAGGAAGCAGTGATGATTCCCATAAGAAAGGGGCGGTGCCCAGTCCGGCGCACTACTCATACGATAAAGTAAGCTAGTGAAACGTGGAAACAGACCAACCAATAAACGCAATGCTCTCGTTTTTTGTAGCAGAAGTCGTTTATTTGGGGTGCCGTCTATTTCTGCGTTTTTTTGTCGTCTTTTGGTCATCATCACTGCTGTAAAGGAGTTTTTTATGGTTCGAAAAATTCAGCTACACCCGCAACCCTTTCAACAAGGACATGATTCCATCTGGCAAGATCCCTATATTGCGAGGCAAATGTTACAACAGCATTTGGATCCTGAAGGGGAGGGGGCTTCTCGGAATCACGAGTTTATTCAGGAATCAGTGACTTGGCTGACCCAGCACTTTCCTGCTAAAAGTTTTGCGCAAGTCTTGGATTTAGGCTGTGGGCCGGGATTATACACCAGCCCCTTAGCCCGGTTTGGCTATCAAGTCAGCGGTTTTGATTTTTCAAAAATAAGTATCGACTATGCCCGCCAACAAGCCCTGGAACAAAAGCTTACAATCAATTACCAACTGGGCAACTACTTAAAGATATTGGAAGAAGGGATTGACGAAAAATATCAGCTGATTTTACTGATTTATTGTGACATCGGTGTGTTTTCGCCGAGGCAGCGAAGAGAATTGTTACAAGCGTGTTTAAAACACCTGCAAGTCGGGGGGAGCTTGGTGTTTGATAGTTTTACTCCTGAGAAATATCGCGGGTTTATCCCGAGGAGCGTCTGGAAGCATGAACCTGCAGGGAGCTTTTGGTCAGCTACAGACTGTCTCCACCTAAGCGTCCAACAAGAGGTAGTGCCAGGTGAAACCTACCTGGATCAACACGATTTGTTGGATTCTGATGGTTACCTCCAAAAAGAATTTCTCATTTGAGAGACTGTCACCACCCCAGAAAAGATGAAAAAAGAACTGGTAGAAATTGGCTTTTCTCAGGTTGATTTTTACGCCAATGTAGCTGGTCACCCGTATTCAGCAAATTCAGAAACAGTTGCTTTTGTAGCAACGAAAGGCGGAGCTGATTAGCTACTTGTCGCTTGATTGGACGAGGGTTTTATTCCTTGCAAGTCACCAACGACAGAAGGCTTTTAATTGCATGTTTTTTTCGTTAAAAAAGTGCCCAGCAACCAATTTCGTTGCTGGGCACTTTTTAATTAGTTCTCTTAAAATACCAAAACTGGGGTATAAAGTTCTACTTTTTCAAACAGTTCTTTCATCACATCTGGCGGAGTATTGACACAGCCGTGGGAGCCATTGGTCAAGTAGCGTTCGCCACCAAACGTTGGTTGCCAGTTGGCATCGTGAATCCCGACGCCTTCCCAGTCGATTGGCATCCAGTAATTTACTGGTGTTGCATAGTCAGTGCCATCTTCATTTTTCCCTTTTAAGGTAGAATCTTCTTCTTTGTTCCAAATATAGTTGACCCCAGATGGTGTGGTAAATTTGTCTGGTTTCCCAGTCACGACATCTGTTTCGAGGACGACTTTGCCATCTTTGTAGTACCACATATGTTGATTTTTCAGATCGACTTCGATATAGGTGTCACCAATCAATGGATTAGCCGAATCAGTGGTGCTGCCTTTAACGATTGGCGAACGAGTGAAGGATTCCCCTTGAAGGATTTGCTCGATTAAAGCATCGGTTTCAGTTTCTACTTGGATCGACCAGCTATAGGTTCCTGCCGGTACTTTAACATCTCCGCGTTTGGTACTCTTGAAGGTGGTGGCATTGGTGGAAGTATTGTATTTTTCTCCGAGAGCAGCCACATAAGCTTTGACTTGGTCGCGATCCAAATCGACTTTCCCATCTTCATAAATCAACCAGTTGGAAATAGTTTCTGTTGGGATTTGGAAGGTGTCCCCATTGATTTGGTAAGTCGCTTCCACTTGGGCAACGCTGTTTAAGGTTTCAAGTTCTTGCTTCAGCTTCTCATCGTCAGCATGAACAGCCGGTGCTTTGGTGTAGTCCAATAATTCCATCGTTGTTTTGTCAGCGTTGACGGCAGTCACCAAGTCTTTGGCGATGGCTTCACTGTCCACGGCATTACCAGCAACTTCTGGGGTAATAACAAAACCGTTGTCAACTTTAGTCAATGTCGCATCTTTGGTAGTGGTCCGACTTTGGTTTAAAGTATCCAATTCCCCTTTGATATTCTTGGCGGCCGTCTTCAAATCCTCTTGATCGATGGAGAGACCGTTAAGTTCATCATTTTCGGCAGCAAAGACATAGGCCATGCCCCAACTCCATTGGCTCTGATCTTGCATCAGTTGGTCCAAATCTTTCGTGAAGTCGGTTTTTAAGCCCAATTCGGAAAGCGGCAGTGTTTTCCAAGGGCTGCCGTCATCAGTGATGGTAAAAGAGGCTTCTTTAGTATTCGCCTTCAAGGCTTTATTGGCTTCAGCGACAGTCATATCGCTAATATCGATGTCATTGATTTTCGTGTTGGGCAAAAAACGTTCGGAATAATTGCTGGCGTTGACTGTGTAGCCGGTGGCCAACCCTGCCGTCAGTACTAACAATCCACCAATCACAAACTTCTTTTTACCGCCCTTTTTATTACGACTACTTCGTGACATTTCTTTACTCCTTTATATGTAGTGACATATCCAACAAATTTTTTAGTCTTCAGTATCTGATTCTAGCACAATCATAGCATGATTTGCATAAATTACTAGCATTTGACATTATGCTAAAGAGAATATTTAAGAACGACTAGTCTCTTGCTAGCTTTGTGGGAATTTAGTCACTCTTTTTATTTTTGTTGAATAACAAGTTCTTTCGTTTTTACCGTCGTTAATTGTAGAAAAGTTGTCATTTTTTCGGTAAAAACTGCCGGTAAAAAAAGGAGCAAGCTATTGCCTGCTCCAATCTATCAGTTATCTATTGGGATTATTTCCCAGCTGCGGCATCTTCAGCTGCTAATTTTTCAAAGGCTTGGGTTAAGACTTCTTTCAATTGTTTGGCTGAGGCATTCATCCGGTCTTGTTCAGAGTCGGAAAGTTCGATTTCGATGACTTGTTGGACACCTTGGGCATTGACCACGGCAGGAGCTCCGATGTAGATGTCATCTTGGCCGTATTGGTTGTCCATGTAGACGGAAAGTGGGAAAATCGCACCTTCATCATCCAAAATTGCTCGGGTAATCCGTGCCATGGCTACGGCAATCCCGTAGAAGGTTGCGCCTTTACGGTCGATAATGTTGTAAGCCGCATCCCGCACACCGAAGAACAAGTTAACCATTGCTTCTTCATCCACGTCTGGGTTTTGTTTCACCCATTCATAAATTTGCAAGCCGCCGACATTGGCATGAGACCATACAGGGAATTCAGAATCGCCGTGTTCGCCTAAGATGTAGGCATGGACGTTACGGGCATCGACGCCAACCATTTCAGCAATCTTTTGACGGAAACGAGCAGAATCCAGAGAAGTCCCGGTTCCGATGACGCGTTCTTTAGGGAAACCAGAGAATTTCCAAGTTGCGTAAGTCAAGATATCTACGGGGTTAGCCGCTACTAAGAAAATACCTTTGAAGCCAGAAGCGACGATTTGACTAACCACGTCCCGGTTGATTTTCAAGTTTTTGTGTACCAAGTCTAGTCGAGTTTCTCCTGGTTTTTGCGGAGCACCAGCAGTAATTACAACTAAATCAGCATCGTGGGCATCAGCATAAGTAGCAGAGTAGATTTTTTTAGGGGAAGTCCAAGCCAAAGCATCGGTCAAGTCAAGGGCGTCACCTTCTGTTTTTTTCACGTTAAGATCGACAATCCCAACTTCTTGGGCGATGTTTTGAGTAACAAGGGCAAATGCGTAGCTAGAACCCACGGCGCCATCTCCCACCAAGATTACTTTTTGGTGGTCTTTTAATGAATTGGTATTTTCTTTTTCCGTCATGTTACTATCCGTCCTTTCTTAAATGGGCAATGAGAGAGGAGAGGCAACCACTAGCGGAGAACTTGTCATCAGGCAAATCGCCAACAGGTGAATAATTGCACTTTCCGAATCTCAAGGCGAGATATACTTCGGTTTCTTATCCAAAACAATCGTATCATTTAGCCTTTGGTTTGTCATGTAATATGCCTTTGAGTATAACAGATTTTTGATGTGTTTCATTTTGATAATGGTTACATTGTCGGGAACTAGCCTTTTTGTTAAATCTTGTGAAAGGTACAGATAAGAGATGAGAGTGAAGAAAACGATACAGGGTTTATCTTAGGTGTCAACTAGCAAAAAGTAAATTCTTCCGCCTGAAGTTCCAATGACCCTTTTAGCTTTTGGTAGGTATTGGCAGCGTGTCAAATGCCCAAAGAAAAGCAATTTAGTCACGATTCTATTGCCAGTAATGACCGATGCTAGTATTATCGTAGAATTTCCGACAGAGAAGCCCTCTGGTTTTTATGGAGCTTCCTAGTTTCTCTGAAAGAATTGAACGGTAGCTGTTACTTTTTAGTGGTTTTCTTAAAGAAAGCCCAAAGCTACGGTATCTTGAAGCCAAATTCGCAACAACTGTGCTATAATCGAAAAAAGCGCGATTTTGGACTGGAGAAATTTTTCTCCAGCCTTTTGTGCTGTTTTCAGATAACTAAAAAAATGGCGAATAAAGGAAGTTAGAGAGTCCTATGAAAATGATTGCAGGACTGGGAAATCCCGGTCGCAAATATGAACATACCAAACACAATGTTGGCTTTATGACGGTGGATCGATTAGCAAAAGCCCATAATGTCACCTTTAAAAGTAACCCCTTTGAAGCAGAAGTGGCCGATTTTTTTGTCAATGGGGAAAAAATTCTCTTGGTGAAACCCCAAACCTTTATGAACGAATCCGGGCGGGCGATTGGTCCTTTGATGACTTATTTCGGCGTGGCAAATGATGAATTAGTCGTGGTTCACGATGATTTGGATATGAATCTCGGAAAGTTGCGGTTGCGCCAAAAAGGTTCGGCTGGTGGACACAACGGTCTCAAGAGCATCATTGCCCATCTTGGTACCCAAGAATTCGATCGGGTGAAAATCGGGATCGGTCGCCCAGCACCAAAGATGACAGTGGTGAATCATGTGTTGAGTCCTTTTAGCAAAGAAGACGCGCCTTTATTGGAAGAGAGTTTGCAACGAGCAGTGGCTGCCTGTGAGTTTATATGCGAAACCGGCGATTTTGTGCAGGCGATGAATCGGTTTAACGGATAAACGCAGGCACTCCTTAAACGAGAATAGTAGAAAGAAGCAGGTGAACTGATGGATCTGATCCAAGCAGTTAGCCAGATTTCCCTCGTGGAACAATGGCAACGACAAATCAAAGAAGAACAAGAACGGCAACTGTTGACGGGCTTAGCTGGTTCGGCAAAAACGTTAGCGATTGCGTCTACTTACCAAACTTTCAAACGGCCAATCCTCTTGGTGGTGCCGAATCTCTATTATATGAACCAACTCGCCGACGATCTTCGAAATGTTTGCGAGGATGTTTTTGTCTATCCGGTGGACGAGGTGCTGTCGGCGGAGATGGCTTTTGCCTCTCCGGAAGCCCGTGTCGATCGCATCAATACGCTAAATGCCATCGCAGCGGAGCAACCCGGAATTTACGTGGTACCCTTGGCAGCTTTGCGGAAATATTTACCAATGCCGGAAACGTGGCGCAACGCTCAATTTCATTGGCAAATCGGCAGTGAACTAGACCTTAATGAATTGCCTCAACAATTGGTGTTGATGGGCTATGAGCGGCAACAGATGATCATGAAGCCGGGGGAGTTTTCCATCCGGGGGAGCATCATCGACATCTATCCTTTGACCTCAGAATACCCAGTGCGGGTGGAACTCTTTGATATCGAAGTAGATTCCATGCGTTATTTTGACGTGGAAACTCAGCGCTCGGTGGGCAATGCCGAAGAGGTGGTCATCACACCGACGACGGAGCTGGTTTTTGCTCCAGAGGATTTGGAAGTGGGGGCTGCCAGTCTACAAGAACTTCTGGAAAAACGTCTAGCCGTTACCAAAGAAGAGGTAGACAAGAGTTTTTTGGAAGAGTATTTCGGTCAGCTGACTAGTTCGTGGAAAGCCGGCATTCCCGGAGACAACGCCCAGTTTTATCTGGATTTGTTGTATCCGGAAAAGACGGGTTTAGCCGATTACTTCCCGCAAAACACCTTATTAATGGTAGATGATTATCCGCGAATCATGGAAACCGACCGGGAGATTCAGCGGGAAGAAGGCGAGTGGCACACGCAAAAAATCAGCGAGCTGCGAGTTTTTGCCGAGCAGACGTTTGGTCGGGATAGCCACGAATTTTTCCGGGATGAAGGGTTTACGACGACCTATTTCGCCTTGTTCCAAAAAGGGATGGGGAATCTGCGCTTTTCTTCTATCTTAAATTTCCAATACCGCCCGATGCAGCAGTTTTTCAGTCAGATGGGCTTGTTGAAAACTGAAGTGGATCGTTGGGAAAAACAAGGTCAGACGGTCATCTTTGTGGTTTCCGATCAAGAGCGGGCCAAAAAATTGGAACAAAATATGCGGGACCACGATATTTATGCTGTGACCGCAGAAGCCCACCGATTGATTTTGGGACGGACGCAAATCATCGAAGCCCAGTTGGCCAATGGTTTCGAAATGCCCCAAGATCGCCTGGTAGTGGTGACAGAAAAAGAAATCTTCCAACAAGTTAAACGCAAACGGGGACGCCGGCAAACCATCACCAATGCCGAACGTCTGAAAAGCTACAATGAGCTGAAACCGGGGGATTTCGTCGTCCATGCCAACCACGGGATCGGCAAATACATTGGGATGCAAACCTTGGAAGTCGATGGGGTGCATCAAGATTACCTGACCATCCTCTACCAAAATGATGACAAACTCTTTATTCCAGTCACTCAGCTTAACTTGATTCAAAAATATGTAGCGGCTGAGTCGAAAACACCGAAAATCAATAAACTCGGTGGTAGCGAGTGGAGTAAAACTAAGCGAAAAGTCACCGGTAAGATTGAAGATATCGCCGATGATCTGATCAAACTGTACGCGCAACGGGAATCTGAAAAAGGTTATGCGTATGGCCCTGATGATGCTTATATGAAAGAGTTTGAAGATGCGTTTCCTTATAGTGAAACTGAGGACCAACTCCGTAGTACCGCCGAAATCAAAAAAGATATGGAACGAGCCCGCCCGATGGATCGCTTGTTGGTGGGGGATGTCGGTTTTGGGAAGACGGAAGTCGCTTTGCGGGCTGCTTTTAAAGCC
The DNA here is from genome assembly GCF_049384045.1 of Enterococcus diestrammenae. Lineage (NCBI taxonomy): Bacteria > Bacillati > Bacillota > Bacilli > Lactobacillales > Enterococcaceae > Enterococcus > Enterococcus diestrammenae. Next base: position 21,805 of record NZ_JBMRGR010000022.1, on the reverse strand, counting down.
ATCAAGGAAAACAAACAAGTGGCCTTTCTAGCACCGACGACGATCCTAGCACAACAACACTATGAAACCATGATCGATCGCTTTGAAGGCTTTCCGGTAAATATCGGGCAACTGAGCCGTTTCCGCACGAAGAAACAACAAGCAGAAACCATCGAAAAGCTCCGTACCGGCCAAGTGGATATCGTAGTGGGCACCCACCGCTTGCTCTCCCAAGATGTGAAGTTTGCGGATTTGGGCCTATTGGTAATCGATGAAGAGCAACGTTTTGGCGTAAAACATAAAGAGCGGCTGAAACAATTGCGGACCCAAGTGGATGTGTTGACTTTGACAGCCACCCCGATTCCGCGGACCTTGCACATGTCGATGTTGGGAGTGCGAGATCTGTCGGTTATCGAAACGCCACCGGAAAATCGCTATCCGATTCAAACCTATGTGATGGAAAAAAATCCGGGGGCCATTCGTGAAGCCATCCAACGAGAACTTTCTCGAGGGGGCCAAGTCTTTTATCTGTACAATCGCGTAGAAACTATCGAGAAAAAAGTCGATGAGATTCAGATGTTGGTGCCCGATGCGCGGATTGCTTATGCCCATGGTCAGATGACGGAGATTCAGCTGGAAAATACCTTGTTCGACTTTATCGAAGGGGTCTACGATATTTTGGTCACTACTACGATTATTGAAACCGGGGTAGATATTCCCAATGTGAATACCCTGTTTGTGGAAAATGCCGATTACATGGGGCTTTCCACCTTGTATCAATTGCGAGGCCGGGTGGGACGTAGTAACCGGGTAGCCTATGCTTACTTTATGTATGAGCCACAAAAAGTCTTAAATGAAGTCAGCGAAAAACGCCTCCAAGCTATCAAGGATTTTACCGAATTAGGCTCCGGCTTCAAAATTGCCATGCGGGACTTGTCTATTCGTGGGGCGGGGAATCTTCTTGGGGCACAACAGCACGGCTTTATCGATGCTGTCGGCTTTGATATGTATTCGCAAATGCTCAGTGAAGCGGTGGCGCGTAAGCAAGGGAAGAATGCTCAAAATGAAAAAACTTCGGTAGAAATTGACTTGGGTATCGATGCCTACTTGCCAGTGACTTATATCGAAGACGAGCGGCAAAAAATCGAGATTTATAAACGTATCCGGGAGATGGAGACAGAAGAAAACCTCGATGAAATTCAAGATGATTTATTGGATCGCTTCGGGGAATTCCCAGAAGAAGTCTCTCATTTATTGACAGTCGGACAAATCAAGATGGACGGCGACCGGGCGTTGTTGGAAACCATCCGCAAAATCGGCGACAAGATCCGCTTTGTATTGAGCAAAGTCGGCACCAAGACCTATACCGTCGAGCAGTTGTTTGAAGCACTAGGAGCCACCAAGATGAAAGCGTCTATGGCTCAAGACAAAGATAAGATGACCATCACGTTGACGATTGATAAGAAGATGACAGAAGCGGTTTGGCTGCATGAAGTTCAAGAATTTGTTCAGGCTTTGCGACATCAAAAATATCAAAGTAAACCGGTGAAACAAGCAGACTAAGCTGGCTTATCAATGGGGGAAGTTCATGGAGTTTTATAGTAATAAACGCCTGTTGTGGCGCAATTTATTGGGCAGTCTGTTTACCCTAGTGTTCATCAGTGTAGTGATTGGGATGCTTTTTTCAGAGCAAAATGGGGCGAGTCCGCTAGTTTTCAAACTGTTTTCTCTTTTAGTTGTCTTGGTGTTTGTCGGTGTGGGATTATTTGGCTTGATTACTAGTTTAGGTTGGTTACTTACGAAAAAACCGATGCTGGAAATCAACAAATATGAAGTAGTCCTTCGTAAACAACCTTGGCAAGAGGTGCGCTTGCCAGCTTCGAAAATTATCAGCGTAAGGCATCAGCTGGCTAGTAGAACTAGTACACGTAGCGGGAGGACTGAAACGGACTATCGCTCTCAACTCTTGGTCAAAGCCGAAAACCAACCTACCGTCACCTTGGAGATGCATCTGCTGGCGGGGACTGTTGATGATATTTATGAAGCCGTGGCTAAGTATTTGCCTCATGCGACTTGGCATGATTAAGCTGGTGAGGCTTGGCAAGTGATTGGTGTGTTAGTTGCCAATGACTGCCAGTGTTTTACTCATGGAAAGTGGACCAAATCGGCTTTCTTAAAGCTATTTCAAACTTAAAAAGGCGGTGATCAGATGGCCAAAAATCAAATGCAAAGGGTGATGCAGGGGGCCTTTGTCCTAACGGTAGCCTCTTTTGTTGCCAAACTTCTCAGTGCCATCTATCGGGTGCCTTTTCAAAACTTGGTGGGAGATGAGGGCTTTTATGTCTACCAACAAGTTTATCCCATCTATGGCTTGGCGATGACCTTAGCATTGTCGGGATTGCCTCAATTTATTTCCAAATATGTGGCCGAGCAAAAATCGCCGAAAGACCAGCAGCAAGCCATTCATAAACTTTATCCGATTGTATTAGCAACTGGCGTGGCTCTCTTTTTAGGGGCATTTTTAGGGGCGCAGTTTTTGGCAAACTTGATGGGAGATGGCCAGTTGGCCCCGTTGATTCGCGTCGTAGCGTTTGCTTTTTTATTTGTTCCCATCTTGTCCTTTTACCGAGGCAACTTTCAAGGAAACTTGATGATGGTTCCCACAGCGGTTTCTCAAGTGAGCGAGCAAATCGTGCGAGTGGCAGTCATTTTAGGCGGTGCCTTAGCTTTTCGACAACTGGGATTGAGCGTTTACCAAGCGGGTACGATTGCCATGGGCGGCGCCATTTGTGGTGGCTTAGTGGCCATCTGGATCCTGCTTTATTATCAGCGGAAAATCACCGGTGGTACTCTCGGGCTAACTTCTCTTAAGTCCTTTCAAAAAAGCGATTCGCCGCTCCTACGCCGGTTCTTATTAGAAGGCGGTTTGCTGTCGATTTATAGTGGCTTGTTGATCCTCTTTCAGCTAGTCGATTCTTTTGCCGTGGTTAATGCTTTGCAAGCAGGGGGACTGCTGCCACAAGCGGCTCGTGTGGCTAAAGGGGTCTATGATCGTGGTCAACCCTTGGTCCAACTGGGGCTGGTGGTGGCTGGGGCATTAAGCTCTACGTTTTTGCCAACATTAACGAAGTACTTGCTAGAAAAAAAGCAGTCGCGTTTTTTGGCGACGACGAAGATTTACTTACGACTGACTGCGAGTATCTCGTTAGCCGCTACGGTGGGCTTGACGCTGTTGATGCCCTTCATCAACTTCGCTCTATTTAAAGATGCTACTGGTAATCTGCCCTTGATTGTCTTTACCGGAGCAGTCTTTTTGATGGGATTGATTCAAGCTTATCAAAGCATCTATCAAAGCCAGAATCATTTTCGTGTTCCTCTGAAGGCCGCAGCGTGGGGGCTGTTGCTCAAGTTCCTTACGACTTGGCCGTTGACTTGGTGGTTGGGGACCACAGGAGCCAGTTGGTCGACCTTGCTGGGCTTGCTGGGAACTTTGCTGCTTTTGATTCGCCGTGAAACGGCTGGCGTCAATGCCTTTTGGCGGGAAGGAAGATTTTCACGAAAATTATTGCGTTGTACCCTAATGATGGCTATCATGATTTTAGGTTACTTGTTGTTCTTGGTCATTATTTGGGATCCGCAAACTCATCGTCTTAGCTCGTTATTGATTGCCATCGGTGGGGTGGGCCTAGGTGTGACAATTTTTATCTGGCAAGCTGTTCGAATCGAGCTTTTCACCATCCGGGAGTGGCTAATGCTTCCTTTTGGTAAAAAAATACTGACATTTAAAAATAGAAAGTAGGTAGACCATGCGTTTAGACAAATTTTTAAAAATTTCAAGAATTATTAAGCGACGTTCCGTGGCCAAAGAAGTGGCGGATAAAGGTCGCATCCAAATCAATGGCAAATTGGCGAAATCTTCTTCTACTGTCAAAATCGGTGATGTGTTGACGATCCAATTTGGCAATAAAACGATGGAAATCAAGGTTTCTGAACTTCACGAATCCACCAAAAAAGAAGATGCTGCCAATATGTATGAAATAATTGCCGAGAATCGGAACGAATAAGGTTAGATTTCCATTAGACAACACCTGCCATAGTTGGTATAATAAGAAATTAGTTGAGGTAGTCGGTTTTTTGATGGATTCTGTCGGGAAAGTTGACTGAAAACAAGAGCAACTTCCTAGGACCGGTCTAGCGGAACTTGGAATTGTAAATTACGTAAAGATAGGAGCACATCGTCATGATGCAAGGACGGGATCAGAAGGTGACACAACTGGATAATGACTTTGCCAAAGCTCAGACAGCCCAGCTGATGAAAGAGCACCGTCAAGCAGTCTTTCGCAAGCGACGATTGGGATTTATTTTTACGATTGCCTTACTGATTTTCGGTTTTGTTGGTTTTCAGCTATACCAAGATTACCAGCAAGTCCAAAAACTTCAGACCATCAAAGAAGAAGCCGTAGCCGATCATGACCTCGTTGCCAAAAATGTCGCAACGTTGGAAAAAGAAGTGGCTTATCTCAATGATGAAGATTACGTAGCAAAATTAGCCCGTAATCGTTTCTTCTATTCCAAAGATGGCGAAACTGTTTATCCGACACCGGAGCAAAATGAAGCGGCCGATGCTGTCGAAAAAGAAGTCCAAAAAGCGTTAGAAGATACGCATTCATCTACAGCAACCACTGCTGATTCGCAGTAAACTACACTTAATCAAGGTCAACCCGGAGTGCCGCAATTTGTGGCATTTCCATAAAAATAGGAGGAACATCTGTTAATGGCAATCGAAGTAGGAGCAAAACTTCAAGGAAAAGTGTCAGGTATCACAAATTTTGGGGCGTTTGTCGATTTAGGCTCACGCAAGACTGGTTTGGTCCACATCAGCGAGGTCTCTGACGGGTATGTGAAAGATATCAATGAGGTCTTGAAAGTCGGGGATGAAGTAACCGTCTTGGTGACTTCTGTCGGAAACGATGGCAAGATTGGCTTGTCCATCCGCAAAGCCCAAGACAAACCACAACAAGAAAAACGGGAATACTCCAAAGCGCCTGCTGGTAAATCAGCTGCTCGTCCACAAGACCGTGGCGGCAAGAAACCTTTCAACCGTGGTGGTCACGGTGGTCAAGGTCGCGGCAGTTTTGGTAATGATAAAAAAGAAGATTTCGATTCATTGATGAGTTCTTTCTTGAAAGACTCTGACGATCGCTTGTCTTCCTTGCGTCGTAACACAGAAGGTAAACGTGGCGGTCGTGGCGGTCGCCGTAACTAAGCCACCGATTCACAAATACAATCAGAGCCTGACCTGAACATGGGGTCAGGTTCTTCTTTTTTGTGATGAGTTTTGTTTTTTGTTGGAGACAGGCATGTTCTCAAACAGAACACTTGAACCGTTTATCGGAAATAAGGTCTGGTATTTTTGAAAATGTAAAATCTGTTTATCGCTTAACTTTATAAGCATTACCCCTAGTGACTTGATTACATAGTATTTATTGGGGATTTTTTCTGATCAAAGTGTCAAAATGACTGTGATAACGCTATAATAAAAGTAAGAAAACTTGAAGGTCTGAGATTCAAGAAGATGTATGGAGGGTATGCTGGTGGATTTGGCACAAGTTTTTTTGAAAAAGGGCAGGGAGCAAAAGTTTTGGCTTCCTAATAGTCAGATCCTTTTGGCAGTATCAGGTGGGGTGGATTCCATGGTTCTGTTGCACTTGATGGAGTTAGTACGAGGGGACGCTGACAATCATGTAGCTATCGGGGTGGCTCATATTAATCATCAGTTGCGTCCGGAGTCGTTGGAAGAAGAGGCTTTTTTGCGAGAGTATTGTCAACAACACCAGATTCCTTTATTTGTGAAACGTTGGGAAAGCTTGCCGACTGCGGGGATGGAAGAGGCTGCTCGGAAGTTTCGCTATCAGTTTTTCAGTGAGCTTATGCGAAAAAGTCATTATGATACGCTAATGACGGCTCATCATGGGGACGACCAGCTAGAGACGATGTTGATGAAGATGCTTCGAGATGGCAATGTCCAGACCGCAGGGGGCATGAAAGAGAAGCGGGCGTTTGCCGGTGGGCGCTTGATACGCCCGCTGTTGTCTTTTGGCAAAGAGGAGCTTTTGACGTATGCACATGCTCAGGAAATTCACTATTACGACGATGCCACCAACTATTTGCTAGAGGTTCAACGCAATCGTATCCGCCAATTAGTTGTTCCACCATTAAAAGCTGAAAATACGCAAGCGTTGGCTCATTTTGGGCAATTGGCACAACAGTTGCAGTGGCTTACCGAATGGCAACAACAACACTCCCGACGTTGGTTTGATCGAGAAGTTACGGTTAAGAGTGAGAGTTTACATGTCCCGGTGGCCTCCTTGACGACTTTGACAGCAGGGGAGCAGTTTTTCAACTTGCAATATTGCGGTCAACGTATTCGGGAAAATTGGCAGGTGACGCTTTCACAAGAACAGTTGCAGCAGATATTGCGCAGTCTCGCTGGTGGCAAACCACAATGGTCCGTGAGTTTGGCAGGGGGATGGCAGTTTCGACGGGAATATGACACTTTAGTCTTTGGTCCGGCGAGTTTGGTGACAACGGCAAGTGAACCTGACCGGCTAGCGGAGTTGAAAGAACAGCCGATTCTTCTGAAACTAGGCGAGACCACCTTTTTATCTCAGCATGAATGGGTGGGCTTGCTAGCTGTGCATCAAGATGCAGCCAGTGGCAACTTTTACATCAATGCTGACGATATTCCCGAAAAAGTCAAACTTTGGTCAGAGATCGATCAACCTTTGCCCGTACAATTTCCTACTGAGGTAGTCTTTCGCAAACGCCAAGCGGGCGATCGGATACAGTTGACGAACGCCCTGCGAAAGAAAGTCTCACGGATTTTAATTGATAAAAAAACACCAAATGAAATGCGGGAGCGTTCATGGGTGATGGCAACAAAGGAGGGACAGTTGCTAGGCGTCTTACCACAAGCCCTTTCCTATTTGAGTATTGCCCAGGAAACTGATAAAATACACTACAGACTTCTTTATAAATACCAAGAAGTAGCTAATCGCGGTTAATGCTGGAGGGAGCAGACAGATGCTAGAAAAAGATATCGAAAAAATCTTGATCACAAAAGAAGAAATTGCATTGCGGTGCAAGGAGTTAGGGCAAGAATTAACAGAAGAATACCAAGGTAAAAACCCTTTGGTGATTGGTGTTTTAAAAGGCTCCATTCACTTTATGGCGGACATTTGCCGGGAGATGGATTGTTATTTGGAATTGGACTTTATGGATGTTTCCAGCTATGGTAACGCCACGGTTTCATCTGGGGAAGTCCGTATTTTGAAAGATTTGGATACCAATGTGGAAGGCCGAGATTTGTTGATTGTGGAAGATATCATCGATTCAGGCCGGACTTTAGGCTATTTGGTAGACCTGTTCAAATACCGCAAAGCCAATTCCGTCAAAATCGTCACCTTGTTAGATAAACCAGAAGGCCGAGTGGTGGATATCGAAGCGGATTACATTGGTTTTGACGTGCCTAACGAATTTGTTGTGGGTTACGGCTTGGATTACGCTGAACAATACCGCAATCTGCCTTACGTTGGCGTATTGAAACCATCTGTGTATCAAACGGCTGAATAAGGTACTGACACAGATGGCCAACTTGACAATCGGGGAACGACTTCCTTTTTTCGCTTTTAGAAATGACGGCGAAACCGATCCAGGCTGTGTTTTGTTGGCTTGTGGCTAGCTGCGTTTTGATGTGGTTATGAGAAACGTAAGGTAGTAAGGTGTGTTTGTGAAGCGGGACATCCCTGAAAAGGGTTCTTTTCCGTTAGTAAAAGGCTTCTTTAGTATCAGATTTTAAGTGACCTATGATACAATAAAATGGTCAGGATTGATAAAAAAATACAAACCGTTATCAGGCTAAGGCCAGCCTGATAGCGCAAAAATTCAGCCAGGGAGGGCGAGCATGAACAAGAAAAATAACGGTATGCTGAAGAATACCTTGTATTATGTACTCGTGCTATTGGCGATGATTACCATCGTGTATTTCCTTTTGGGAAATGGTGGCCAGCAGTCGCCGGATATCGAGTATTCCACCTTCAAACAGCAATTGAAGGATGGCAAAATTAAAAACTTCACTGTACAACCTGCAAATGGGACATACAAGATCACCGGGGAGTACGAAGAAAAACAAGAAGTTGCCAATAGCAACGGCTTGAGCGTTTTGGGGAACACCGCGGCAGAAAGCACTAGCTTCACCACAGTGATTTTGCCAAACGATAGTACTCTAGCAGAAATCACTGAATTGGCTGCTGATAATGATGTGAAAACAGTCGTCAAAGAAGAGTCAAACGGTGGTTTGTGGCTGAGTTTAATCATGAGTTTCTTACCACTTGTCTTGTTCTTCTTCTTGTTTTACATGATGATGGGCCAACAAGGCGGCGGTGGCGGCGGTGGCGGCCGTGTGATGAACTTTGGCAAATCCAAAGCCAAAGAAGCCGACAAGAAAGCCAACCGTGTACGTTTTTCTGATGTAGCCGGTGCGGAAGAAGAAAAACAAGAATTAGTCGAAGTAGTAGAATTTCTAAAAGATCCTCGTCGTTTCGTGGAACTTGGTGCGCGGATTCCTGCTGGGGTACTTTTGGAAGGACCTCCAGGGACTGGTAAAACTTTGCTAGCCAAAGCAGTGGCTGGGGAAGCTGGCGTACCATTTTACTCGATCTCTGGTTCAGACTTCGTGGAAATGTTCGTCGGGGTCGGGGCTAGTCGTGTCCGGGACTTGTTTGAAACAGCCAAGAAGAATGCACCAGCCATCATCTTTATCGATGAAATCGATGCTGTCGGTCGCCAACGGGGTGCCGGCATGGGCGGTGGCCATGATGAACGGGAACAAACTTTAAACCAATTGCTAGTTGAAATGGACGGGTTTGATGGCAACGAAGGCGTCATCGTTATCGCTGCTACCAACCGTTCGGATGTCTTAGATCCAGCCTTGCTACGTCCTGGTCGTTTTGACCGCCAAATCTTGGTAGGTCGTCCCGATGTCAAAGGCCGGGAAGCAATCTTGAAAGTACACGCTCGTAACAAACCGCTCGCTGACGATGTCGATCTGAAAGTTGTTGCCCAACAAACACCAGGTTTTGCTGGTGCGGATTTGGAAAATGTCTTGAACGAAGCAGCTTTGGTTGCTGCGCGTCGTAATAAGAAGAAAATCGATGCTTCTGATATTGATGAAGCGGAAGATCGCGTGATCGCTGGTCCGGCTAAAAAAGATCGGGTCATCTCCAAACGGGAACGGGAAATGGTGGCCTATCACGAAGCCGGCCATACCATCGTTGGTTTGGTTCTCAGCCGGGCCCGGGTGGTTCACAAAGTAACGATCATCCCTCGGGGTCGCGCTGGCGGTTACATGATCGCTTTGCCAAAAGAAGATCAAATGCTTATGACCAAAGACGATATGTTTGAACAAATCGTAGGCCTTTTAGGTGGTCGGACGGCAGAAGAAATCATCTTCAATGTGCAATCAACGGGTGCTTCCAATGACTTCGAACAAGCGACTGGCTTGGCACGAAGCATGGTGACGGAATACGGAATGAGCGAAAAACTCGGACCTGTCCAATACGAAGGCAACCATCAAGTCTTTGTTGGCCGTGACTACGGTCAAACTAAGGGCTACTCTGAACAAATCGCTTTTGAAATCGACCAAGAAGTTCGTAATATCTTGAATGAAGCCCATGCAAAAGCGCGGGAAATCATTGAAACCCATAAAGAACAACATAAACTGATTGCTGAAAAACTCTTGGAATTTGAAACCTTAGATGCCAAAGCAATCAAATCCTTGTTTGAAACTGGTAAGATGCCAGAGGGCTTTGATGACAATGAGTTCCCAAGTGAAAAAGCGCAAACTTTTGAAGAAGCCAAACGTGCTTTGGAAGAAAAAGATGCTGCGAAACAAGCAGAGGAAAAACAAGACTTTGACGAAGCGAAGGATTATTTCAACGCGGAAGCTAAAGAAGCACGTCTTGGTGAACAGGATACTGAAACCAAAGAAGTTCAATCTGATTTGGAAGCCGAACACCGAGATACTGAAGATTCACAAGATAAATAATGAGATGAAGCTTGAAATACCGAGAGAATCGGTATTTCAAGCTTTTTTTTATACACTAAGATAGTATAAGTTTCAATCGATGCGAAATACCGTTTTACCAAGGTTTATAGAAAATTTCAAACTGTTTCTCGATGGCACAAAAATGGTGAAATTTAGCTCCGTAGCAATTGAAATAGCTGTAGCTGGACCGGGAAATGCCAAATACAAAGCAATTTGTCATTTCCCTTGGAGCTTCAAACTTAGAGTAAGTGGCGCCTGGCGACACTAACTCTAAGTACTTTTGCTAGTCTTTCTTAGCGGTCTCTGCTTAGAAATGACTGTATGCGTAATGTTTTTATAGCCATCTCACCTCCTGTGAGCTACTGCTATTCCAATTCTACTACGCTAAATTTCACCATTTTCACGATAGACAGCAGATTTAGAAATAATAGACTAACTTAAAACGAATGAAGGATAAAAAAGTCTATCAATAAACCCGCGTGGTCTTGTAGAAGGTGAATGCTTCGGGTAGTAAGGTTAAGAATGTCCGAGAGTTACGAAGCTTTTGCGTATGCAGTATACACTTAAGCAGAAATCGCTAAAAAGAACTAGCAAAATGATAACGGTTCTTTGGTTGGTATTTGCCAATCCCACCACTACCTGAGGAATTCTCCGGAAGCTAGTCCGGCCGGCTTTTTTTATTTTAGGTAATAGAGGATATAAGCACTGGGATAGTCGAGAAAAGCGTTATGAGCAGATGAAGTGACAAGGTGTCATAAAGAAGTGTATACTCCGGAATGTAATGAAGACGGCTTGAAAATTTCTGTAAAAGTAAATGCGAGCCTAGAAGGATGTGACAAGATGTTTTTAGCAAGAAAGGAAATGCGCTATGCCAAATTACGGTATAGTTTAATCATTGGCATTATGTTGTTAGTGTCCTATGTGGTCTTTTTGCTTTCCGGTTTGGCGACGGGCTTAGCTCATGAATTTGATCAAGGAATCGTCAATTGGCAGGCGGATGAAGTGATTTTGGCTAGCGATGCCAACCAGAGTTTAAATGCCTCTCAGCTGACTCAAGGAGATCTTACTCGTGTGAGTGCGAAAGAGAAAGCGGCTCTCGGGGTCTTTAGTGGCGCTATCAAAAAAGGTCAAACCCAAGAGGATATCAACCTGTTTGCCACCACTGATAAGGCGTTTGTGCTCCCGAAAGTAACCAGTGGTAAAACTTTTGCTAGTAAAAATGAGATCATCATCTCTCAAAATTTGGCAGATGCCGGTTATCAGATTGGGGATCAAGTGACGATTGGCAAATACGAGGAACCCCTGACTATCACGGGTATTTTTCCGACGACGTATTATTTGGTTTCGCCGGTGGTATATACTTCTCTTGAAACCTTTACAAGTTTGAAGTATGGCAATCAATCCTTTGACACTGCGGCTGATGAGCCAGTGAATGCAATCGTAGTCAAAGGCGCTGCTACTTTAGATAATCAAAGCGCTGGAGAAACTTTAGAGGCGTTGAAGACTGCTGATTTTATCGAGGCAATCCCCGGTTATGCAGCCCAAAACTTGACGTTAAACGGGATGATTTACTTCCTCTTTGTCATCGTGGCAGCTGTGGTGGGTATTTTTATGTATGTGATCACCATGCAAAAAGCCCCAATCTTTGGGGTGATGAAAGCGCAGGGAATTTCCAACGGCTTTATTGCAAAATCAATCGTGGCCCAATCCTTTTTAGTAGGCGTAATCGGTGTTGCGCTGGCGATTCTTTTAGCTTTGGGAACGAGTTTGATCTTGCCAGATGCGATGCCGTTTTTGGTAGTCCCACAACAATGGGGACTGTACAGTGGGATTTTGCTAGTAGTAGCGATTGTCGGTGGCCTCTTCTCGATTCGAACCGTGACGAAGGTTGATCCGATTACGGCGATTGGAGGGTGAGGAAAATGGAACAAGCATTAGCTATGCATCAGATAAAAAAAGTATTTGGTTCTGGCCATACGGAAGTTACCGCTTTGAAGGGAATTGATTTTACGGTAGCACCGGGAGAGTTTGTCTCAATCATCGGTCCTTCAGGTTCAGGTAAAAGTACATTTTTAACCATTGCGGGAGGGTTGCAAAATCCCTCCAGTGGGCAAATTCTAATCAATGGTCATGATTTTACTAGCTTGTCAGAAAAAAAGCGGAGTAAATTGCGTTTTAAAGAAATCGGCTTTATCTTACAAAGCGCCAATCTGATTCCTTATTTGAAAATCGAGGAACAATTTTATTTAGTTGATAAAGTGAAAAAAGAACCTAAAAACCAAGAACGGGTCAAACAGTTGTTGACCTCTTTGGACATTTTAAACTTAAAGGATCAGTATCCTCGAGACCTTTCTGGAGGAGAGCGGCAGCGAGTAGCCATTGGGCGAGCCCTTTACAATGATCCGAGCTTGATTTTGGCAGATGAACCAACCGCCTCTTTGGATACTGACCATGCCTATGATGTGGTGAAGTTGTTGGTGAAAGAAGCCCATGAAAATCAAAAGGCCACTATCATGGTGACCCATGACCCTCGAATGACTCAATGGAGTGACCGGGTTTTACGAATGGAAGACGGTCTTTTGGTACCGGTAGTTGATTCGCCAGCTGAATAATGATTCTAAAAAAACCAGCTTTCCTTGGGAGGTTGGTTTTTTATATTTATTCTTAATTTTATGATTGTTAGGAAATATATTGCAATATATTTAGTTTTTATGTATATTAATTCAAAAAGGCGTGAGATTGATGAGCTATTTGTTTCCTAATTACAGCCGGAAACCTTTTGAAATTGTCAGTGGTCAAGGGCTACTGGTCCAAGATCAAAAAGGGAAAACTTACTTAGATTTTACCAGTGGCATCGGGGTGATGAATTTGGGGCATCATCATCCAGCAGTTGAAGCGGCGCTGGCCAAACAAGCTGGACAAATCTGGCATATGCCCAATCTTTATCAAAGTCAATTGCAAGAAGAAGTGGCTCAGGCTTTGGCAGGAGAACTTGATTATGTCAGCTTTTTTTGTAATAGTGGCGCGGAAGCCAATGAGGCCGCCATTAAATTGGCACGAAAATATACGGGACGTAGCCAGCTACTGACTTTTCAGCAGTCGTTTCACGGGCGGACGTATGGGGCGATGACAGCGACGGGTCAAGCCACCATTCATGCAGGGTTTGAACCCTTAGTGCCAGACTTTATTTATGGCGAATACAATGATCATAAAGCCCTTGATTTAGTGACGGAACAGACCGCCGCTGTGATGGTGGAGCTGATTCAAGGGGAAGGGGGCGTGATTGTTGCTGAGAGGTCGTGGATTCGGCAATTAGCTAAACGTTGTCAAGCAATGGGCGCACTTTTGATTGTTGATGAAGTTCAGACTGGAATTGGCCGCACCGGTAGTTTATTCGCTTTTGAGCAATTTGGGATTCAACCAGATATTTTTACTTTGGCAAAAGGCTTGGGAAATGGCCTGCCAGTGGGGGCGATGCTAGGAAAACGGGAGCTAGCATCTGCCTTTGGACCAGGTAGTCACGGAACGACTTTTGGTGGGAATAAATTGGCGCTAGCCGCGGCTAAAGCGGTCTTGGAAACCATGGGCGCGCCGGGTTTTCTCGCGACCGTTGGAGAGAAAGGTGAGTATCTGCGACAAGGCATAAATGCAATACAATCGGCTAAAATTGTTGCCGTCCGCGGGTTGGGCTTGATGGTAGGTATCCAGTTGGTATCCGAAGAGGTCTTAGCTAGCGTCACCGAACAACTAGAAGCAAAAGGCTTATTAAGCTTACGGGCAGGGAAAACTGTTTTGCGACTTTTGCCGGCTTTGACTGTCAGCGAGGGGGAGCTCCAGCAAGCGCTAGCCTTATTAGCAGAAGTTTTGGTCTAGAGCAGCTAGCGGATTGAGTTTGAGATGGGAAAGCTAGGCCTGGTCCTGGAAAATGATTACAAACAGTCGGTCTGACTGCCTGTTTCAGCGAAAAAGTTCCTGTGATGTTTGTTGAGAAACAGCGCAGGAACTTTTTTTATTGATTTTTATTCAATTTTCGAGGGATAATACGCATAAAACTTTAAAAATATTATCTTTTTATTATAAATAATCATTGACAGAAAAATTAGATATGTTTATAATTTGAAGTAATTTAACGAAAGTGGTGGGGGATATGAAAGCGGCAATCGTTGGTGTAACAGGATATACAGGAATTGAGTTGTTACGCATTATCCATGGACATCCCCAGCTGTCAGTAGGGACTATTCATAGCTATTCATTGCATAAACATACAATAGCTGAGGATTATCCTCACTTGCGTAGTTTGACGACGTTGCCGGTACATCCCTTTGATCCGGAAATGATCATGGCAGAAAATGATTTGGTATTTTTTGCCACGCCGGCGGGAGTTTGCAAAGAGTTGGGGCAAGTCTTGGTAGCGGCAGACTTTCCCGTAATCGATTTGTCGGGGGATTTGCGGCTGAAAGAAGGGGCTGTTTACGAAGCATGGTATCAAAAAGAAGCGGCTCCGGAAGAGATGTTAGCCAAAGCTTATTATGGCCTGCCAGAATTTTTGCCGGCTGACACCAAGGGTAATTTGATTTCCAATCCTGGCTGTTACGCCACAGCGGCTTTGCTGGCGATTGCCCCCTTAGTGAAAGAAAACTTAGTAGATCCGACGAGCCTGATTTTAGATGGGAAATCGGGTCTATCAGGAGCTGGCAAGACTTTGGGAGAGAGTAGTCATTATGTCAATGTTACGGAAAATATGAGTATGTATAAGCTGAATCAACATCAGCATATCCCGGAGATTTTACAACAACTCCAAGTGTGGAACCCTGAGATGACAGCTATTCAGTTTACGACAAGTTTAATTCCGGTGAAACGGGGCATCTTTTTGACCGCCTATGGGAAGGTTTCCCCGCAAGTGACCCAAGAACAGCTACTTGCGGCTTACCATAAAGTTTATG
This sequence comes from Enterococcus diestrammenae, assembly GCF_049384045.1. Taxonomy (NCBI): domain Bacteria; kingdom Bacillati; phylum Bacillota; class Bacilli; order Lactobacillales; family Enterococcaceae; genus Enterococcus; species Enterococcus diestrammenae. The sequence continues at coordinate 6,778 of NZ_JBMRGR010000022.1, read as the reverse complement.
CCCAGGCGCCCTTTGTCCGGATTCAGCCAGCAGGTACATTGCCTCAGTTACGCCAAGTTACCGGGACTAATTTTTGTGATATCGGCTTAGGTTTAAATGAAAAAACCGGTATCGTGACCGTGGTAGGGGTGATTGATAATTTGATGAAAGGGGCAAGTGGCCAAGCAATTCAAAATTACAATCGCTGGGCTGGTATCGATGAAACTGCCGGCCTGTGGACCATGCCGATATACCCATAGAAAGAAGTGAGTAGCTTTGCAAAAAATTAATGGCACCATCGCCACGCCTCGTGGTTTTCACGCAGATGGGCTTCATTGTGGTTTGAAGAAAAAACGAAAAGATCTTTGCTGGTTGTATTCCGATGTACCGGCGCAAGCAGCAGGGGTTTTTACGACGAATAAAGTCAAAGCCGCTCCGATTCACTATACGAAAGCCGCCTTAGCAGACGGGTTGATTCAAGCAGTTGTGGTAAATTCCGGCAATGCCAATGCCTGTACAGGAGCAGTAGGCTTGGCAGATGCCAAAAAAATGACGGAGTTGACCGCCGAAAAACTGGGAATTGAGCCAGCCTTAGTGGCGGTAGCATCGACTGGTGTCATCGGGAAGCTGTTACCGATGGCGACGGTGGCCGCGGGGATTGACCGGTTGACTATTGAGGGGGATGCCACCGGATTTCAGCAAGCCATCCTCACTACGGATACTTGTGAAAAAGTCAGCGTCTACCAAGATGATCTGGTGGGAACGACGGTGACGGTGGCCGGGTGTAGTAAAGGTTCCGGGATGATTCATCCTAACATGGCGACGATGCTAGGCTTTGTCACGACTGATGTCGCTATTGCCAGTGATACGCTACAGGAGATGTTGGCGGAGTTGACAGAGACGACGTTTAACCAAATCACCGTCGATGGGGACACGTCTACTAATGATATGGTTTTAGTGTTGGCAAATGGACTGGCCCACAATCCGCCTCTCATGAAAGCTACGCCGGCTTACGAAAAGTTCAAAAAAATGTTAGCAGCGGTGATGACGGATTTAGCCAAGGAGATTGCCAAAGACGGCGAAGGGGCCACCAAGCTGATTGAAGTCACCGTTACTGGGGCCCAAGATAACCTTAGTGCTCGGATGATTGCTAAGACGGTAGTAGGGTCACCTTTAGTGAAGACCGCAATCTTCGGTAAAGATCCCAACTGGGGCCGGATTTTGTGTGCGGTAGGCTATAGTGAAACCGAAGCCGCGATGGAAGGTGTGACGATCGCGATTGGGCCGCATGTAGTGTATGCCGATGAAATGCCCGTCTTGTTTGATCAAGAAGCGATGAGGGAAACTTTGGAGGCCCAAGAAATTGCCATCACCATAAACTTACAAGAAGGATCAGGACAAGGCATGGCGTGGGGTTGCGATCTCAGCTACGATTACGTGAAAATCAACGCCTTGTATCACACCTAACGCTAAGGGTCAGTCAGAAAAGAGGGAAAAAGATGGGGACAATCGTTGTGAAAATCGGAGGTGTCGCCTCTGACAATTTGGATTTAGCTTTTTTTAGCCAGATTCATTATTGGCAAAAACAGGGGAAAAAAGTTGTGATCGTTCACGGTGGCGGCTATTATATTTCCGAAATGATGACCCGCCTTGGCCAAGAAGTCGTCATAAAAAATGGGTTGCGGGTGACGGATGCAGCGACGTTGGAAATTACCCGGATGGTACTTTTGGGGCAAGTGCAACCATTAGTTACCACTAAGTTTCTTGCGGAAGGCTTTCATGCACTAGGTTTGAGCGCGGGCAGTGACCAATTGATTTTGGGAGAAGCTATCAACGAAAATGAGCTAGGCTTTGTTGGCCAAGTAACCAAGGTCAATCGGGATCTGTTAGAGATTTTGCTGGAAAAAGACCATATTCCGGTGATTGCCCCTTTAGGAATCACGGCAGCTGGCCAATGGCTAAATATCAATGCCGATGAAGTCGCCTGCAAAGTGGCGGCTACCTTGCAAGCAGAAGCTTTGTATTTATTAACGGATGTTCCTGGCATTAAACAACAAGGCTCTTGGTTGAAAAAGGTCTCTTTAGCCGCGGTGGATCAATTGGTGAAAGAAGAAATCGTCACCGGTGGCATGCTTCCAAAACTCAATAGTGCCAAAGAGGCCTTGCTGGCAGGGGTTACTTCGGTAGTCATCAATAACGGTATCACAGCTGGCGGTACCCAGCTGTTTGCCGAAGAGTACGCTGTGGAAGCCTAGTAGCGGATCAAGGAATTGTTTGGACAGAGATTTAGCGGTGGGAACCATTTGTCTCGAAGATTATGTAAAAATGCCAGCGCCTCGAGAAGATTGAGGGGCTGGTATTTTTTGTGGGTTTGCTAACCTACGCCACCCGCATGTCGACGGAAGCGTGGCCAACCGGCTTTTTTATTTTATCTATGGTTGTTGTACTTTTCCTAAATTTCGAACCCTCAAGTTGAAAAAAAGCTTATCTGATTGTATGATTACCCAATGAAGAAAAAGCCTAACAGGTAGGCGCAAGCTGAGGGCCTGTCGGAAAAAGGAGAGACAAGGATGAAAGATTATTTAGTGAAAGCACTAGCTTATGACGGGATGGTACGGGCCTATGGAGTCAATGCTACGGCCACCGTCGCCGAAGCTCAACGGCGCCATGATACTTGGAACACAGCTTCAGCAGCCTTGGGTCGGTCATTAGTCGGGGGCCTGCTGTTGGGGGCGACTGTCAAAGGTGATGACAAATTGACTATCAAGATTCAAGGGGATGGCCCAGCAGGAGCAATCGTGGTAGATGCCAATGGTCACGGCGAGGTCAAAGGCTATCTGCAAAATCCTCACGTCAGTTTACCGTTGAATGAAAAAGGTAAAATTGATGTTCGAGGCGCAGTGGGTACCCAAGGGATGTTTACGGTGATCAAGGATTTAGGATTGAAGGAACCTTTCTCTGGTCAGACCCCGATTGTTTCTGGTGAATTGGGAGAAGACTTTACCTATTACTTAGCGATTAGTGAGCAAATTCCCTCGGCGGTGGGCTTGAGTGTCTTGGTAGATACAGATGACTCCATCAAAGTGGCAGGGGGCTTTATGCTTCAAATCATGCCTGGTGCAGATGAACGGGTAATTGATGAGATTGAAGCCAATTTAGCCAAAACACCGCAAATTTCTACTTTACTGGAAGCAGGCAAGACCCCTGAGGAAATCCTTGATAGTTTAATGCCGGATACCCAGCTTATGATATTGGAAACAATGCCGGTAGCCTTTAAGTGTGATTGCTCCAAAGATAAGTTTGCTGAGGCGATTATTTCCCTTGGTGGAGACGAAATCCAGGAAATGATCGACGAAGACCATGGTGCGGAGGCTGTTTGTGCCTTTTGTGGAGAAAAATATACTTATACAGAAGCCGAACTGGCAGCTTTAAAACAGGAGGCTACAGCAAAAGATGAGTGAGCAAAGTTGGAAAATCGGGGATGTCACCATTCCCAATCGCGTGGTGGTAGCCCCAATGGCGGGAATCACCAATGCGGCCTTTCGAGTGACGGTGAAAGAATTTGGTGCTGGCTTGGTGGTTTGTGAGATGATCAGCGACCAGGGCATTCATTTTCGCAATAAGAAAACCTTAGAAATGCTGTATATCGACGAAAGGGAACATCCCTTGAGCGTCCAAATCTTCGGTGGTACCAAAGATAGTTTGGTGGAAGCGGCGTTATTTGTTCAGAATAATACCAAGGCCGACATCATCGATATCAATATGGGCTGCCCGGTACCGAAAGTGATCAAAGCTGATGCTGGGTCTAAGTGGTTGCTAGATCCGGACAAGATTTATGAGATGGTGCAAGCTGTTTCTTCTGAAGTTGATATTCCGGTGACGGTAAAAATGCGTATCGGTTGGGATTCCCAGCATATCTTCGCTGTGGAAAATGCACTAGCTGCCCAATCCGCTGGAGCAGCCGCTTTGGCGATGCATGGCCGCACCCGTGCCCAGATGTATGAAGGCCAGGCCAATTGGGAAGTGTTGAAAGAAGTCAAACAGCAGCTGACGATTCCTTTCATGGGTAATGGAGATGTCAAAACCCCAGAAGATGCCAAGCGCATGATTGATGAAGTCGGCGCTGATGGTGTCATGATCGGGCGGGCAGCACTAGGCAATCCCTGGATGATTCATCGTACCCAACATTACTTGGCAACTGGTGAATTGATTGGCGAGCCTACGCCAACAGAGAAAATAGCCACAGCGAAAGTGCACTTCCAGCGTTTGGTGGAGCTAAAGGGGGAAACCATCGCCTCTCGGGAATTTCGGCAACACGCTGCCTACTATCTAAAAGGAATCCCTAAGGCTAGCAAAGTCAAAGTGGCTATTAATCAAGCCGAAGACCAAGCCACCGTGGTGAAAATCTTGGATGAGTTTGCCCAACAAGCAGAAGAACGGCTGTTGGCCAAAGCTGCTCAATGAGTTATCTGCTAGATTCGCGATAAAAAGGAAAGAAAAAGGAAACGTAGCAAGCTGGAGGTGATTTTCAGCTTGCTTTTTTGCGGGAATCTTGGCATTATAGGTAAGAATGAAACCGCGTCAGACTGCCTTTTTTAAAAAAAGGCGCCAGTGCTTGGTGAAGAAAAGTCTTTTCGCTAGCTGGCTAAATGACTAAGTTAGGTGAGGACAGCCTTATTTGCAGATGTCGACATCAGTTACCGAACTCGTTTTTTGGGCTCGGTGACTGCTTGTCTTGGGACAAATCGCTTGCTCACCAGTTAAACCTACTATTATAAGGAGGAAATCACGTGTCTGAAGAACAAAATCAGCCCAAACAAGAAGAACTAAATGATCAAATGTTGGTTCGTCGGGAAAAGATGGAAACATTGCGGGAAGAAGGAATTGATCCTTTTGGTACCCGTTTTGAACGGACGGCCGATTCACGAGAACTACACGAAAAATACAACGACTTGAGCAAAGAAGAAATTGCCGCTCTAGGTCAAACAGCTAGCATTGCTGGTCGGATGATGACTAAACGAGGCAAAGGGAAAGTTGGCTTTGCTCATTTACAAGACCGAGAAGGCCAAGTACAAATCTATGTCCGTAAAGATGAAGTCGGCGAAGAAAACTACCAAATTTTCAAAAAAGCCGATTTAGGCGATTTCCTAGGTGTCGAAGGGGAAATCATGAAGACCGACACCGGCGAAGTTTCCATTAAAGCTAAAAAAGTGACCATGCTTTCCAAAGCGTTGCGTCCTTTACCAGACAAATACCATGGGCTGAGCAATGTCGAACAACGCTACCGTCAACGTTATCTGGATTTGATTAGTAATAAAGAAAGCTTCGATCGTTTTACTAAACGGAGTCGGATCGTTTCCAGCATCCGTAACTACTTGGATAACCATGGCTACCTTGAAGTCGAAACACCTGTCTTGCACAATCAAGCAGGGGGGGCTTCTGCACGACCATTTACTACCCATCACAATGCGTTGGATATGGAATTGTATCTACGGATTGCCTTGGAACTACATTTGAAACGCCTGATCGTCGGCGGGATGGAAAAAGTCTACGAAATTAGCCGGGTTTTCCGTAACGAAGGCATCGATACGACCCACAACCCTGAGTTTACGATGTTAGAAGTATATACCGCCTACACGGACTATCTCGATGTGATGGATTTGGTAGAAGGTATCATTCGTAATGCGGCGATGGCTGCTAATGGCACAGCTAAGCTACAATATGATGGCCAAGATATCGACTTAGAGTCTAAATTTGGTCGTTTGCACATGGTTGACGGGATCAAACAAGTTACCGGTGTCGATTTCTGGCAACCAATGACAGTAGAAGAAGCGCGCGCGCTGGCCAAAGAACACAACGTCGAAATCAATGACTCCATGCAAGTAGGGCAAATTATCAATGAATTCTTTGAAACCTTTGTGGAAGATACACTGGTCAACCCAACCTTTGTCTATGGTCATCCGGTAGAAGTTTCCCCATTGGCTAAAAAGAATCCAGAAGACCCTCGCTTTACCGATCGTTTCGAATTGTTTATCATCGGTAAAGAGTTTGCCAATGCCTTTACTGAACTCAACGATCCGATTGACCAACGGGAACGGTTTGAAGAGCAAGAACGGCAACGGGCCGCAGGGGATGACGAAGCCCATGGTGTAGATGAAGATTTCTTGGAAGCGTTGGAATACGGTATGCCACCAACTGGGGGACTAGGGATCGGTATCGATCGTTTAGTGATGCTGTTAACCGATGCGCAATCCATTCGTGACGTATTGTTGTTCCCAACGATGCGGAACTAATTGCAAAAAAATAGTGAAAGACCTGGCATAGCGAGTGCTGGGTCTTTTTTCTATTTATAAATAACATTTTTGCCAAGCGCAATTCACCGTTTTCATTTTGTGGAAAGGGTTTAAAAACGAATGGTTTTTAGCGGATAAATCATTGATGTTCGGTTATGAAAAAAACACAAAAAAATTGCAGAAAACCGTTGACCTCAGGGGCTGAAGTTGGTATATTATTACTTGTCCGTTAGCGGGCAGCCGAGATCAACGGCTTTCAAAAAAAACATTTTAAAAAAGTGTTGACAACTGAAGGTCATCTTGGTAAACTAATTAAGTTGCTGACGCAAGAAGCTTTCAAGCTTCGAGTAAAAAAGTTTCAAAAAAACTTTTATAAAATAGTTGACAACGAAAACGTCATCTGATAAGATATAAGAGTTGCTGAAACAATTAGCGACAACGACATTTAGACCTTTGAAAACTGAACAAAAAGCAAAAACGAACCAATGTGTAGGGCATCTCAATTT
>NZ_JBMRGR010000021.1:0-36441 GCF_049384045.1 Enterococcus diestrammenae | reverse complement strand
GTCAACAACTTTTTTGAAATGTTTTTCAAGTTGTTTTCTGTTGTGTTTTCCTCGCGTCAACGTTGACTAATTTAACATTTCTTAAGAGATAGGTCAAGGGTTTTGGCTAAATCTTTTTTCGTTTTTTTAAATCTTTTGATCTACGTCCTTCGTTTGGAAAATTTGCTTCTATATAATCAGCCAAAATGGGTATTTTCTAGTTACCCCTTATTTTTCTATTAATGGCTGTACTATTTGAAGCAGATAACTATGAATCTATTCATTTTGAACAAAGCCGTGGAAATTGACGCTTTGAATCATCAAATAAAAAATGGGCATGCCAAGAAAAAATTCCTTCTACTTTGGTTATGAAACAATTCATTTGGATTTACAAATTTGACCACAAAAGATACTTAAGTACGATGTCATTTCTTCCGCGATATGCTAGACATAAAAACTAACCACCTCACCAATGCTCCTTCCTCCTGAAAAGAAACAGTCAAACACTCCCATCAAGAATCATACCTCAAAAACCCAAGAATACAGATACCATTGCTTTTTGGGGTCATACGGTAAAAATTATGACTCATCTTATTAACCCCTTCACGAAAGGACAGTTCTAATGGGAAAGTTGCTGCCTGTTAGGATACGCCCCCTGCAAACTGCCCTTCCCTAGATCCCCCTTCACACAAAATCTTGGAGATAGCCCTCAAGGAGAAGCTAAAGTTTTTCACTCAGGATCAGGCCCTCATATTTGTTATAACTCGGAAAAAAATTGTTCCCCAGACCATTTTTTCAGCTATAATGAATGAGATAAATGGCAGAAAGGGGTCACATGATGGAACTAGAACCACAAATCGCTACCCAAATTGTGAAGAACTTAAAAGAAATTATCCATTTTGAAATTAATTTATTCGACACCACCGGCACCATTATCGCCAGTACCGATGAAGTCCGGGTAGGCACCAGTCATTCTGGCGCCCTCAAAGCGGCTCGGATGAAAGAAACCTTGACCATCGAGTACGACAACCAATTTGAAGGCGCCCGCAAAGGCATCAATCTGCCGGTCCTCTTCAATGATGAAGTCGTCGCCATCATTGGGATCACCGGAGAAAAAGCCGAAGTCGAACCCTTTGGCAATATCATCAAGAAAATGACCGAAATTTTGATCCGGGAAAACTGGGTCCAAATCACCCACTTCAACCAACAATTAAACTACAACAACTTAATCAGCATGTTGTTATCCAAAACCCGGGACGAAAGCTTGACGGCATATTTAGCTAGTATTCTAGAGATTGATTTAAAAAAGCCTCGTTGTGTTGTTACTGGATTTTTTGAAATTGATGACCACAAACAAAACGGCAACCACGAAGATTTGACCCATATTGTCGATCGTCGCCTTAACCACTACACCAATTCCTTCTATACGGTTTCCAACCAGATGGTGACCATCATCATGGAAAAACTCGAATCCACCCAGCTGACCTTTTTGTTGGAAGCTTTGGCAAAAGACATCACGGATCGCTACCACACACCTTTTGTTTTTGGTATTGGCTCTTGCGTAGACGACTACAAAGGATTAGCTGCTAGTTCTGAAGAAGCCAAGATTGCTGCTAGTTGGGCCAAGCAAGATATGACTACTCAGGTGAAAAATTTTAGCGACTTAAACGTAGAGTTTATCTTAAGCGCAATTGATCCCGAGTACATCCAGCGATTTGTAAGTCATATCTTTCAAAATTTAAACGAAGGGGAAATCGATACCTTCGACGAGCTGTTGCAAGTCTACACTAAGCACAACGGCAGCATTTCTCGTGGGGCAGAGGAGTTGTTTATCCATAAAAACACCTTCCAAAATAAGCTCAATCGCCTTCATACTCTCACCGGTTTAAATCCGCGGAATATGAAAGATTATGTGACTTTGGCGATTGCCTTTCAATTGCGCAAACTGCCGAATGTGACTGGAATCAGTGGTTCAGGGGAAGTAAACTAACCAAACATCCTCAAGCAACTTCCTAGCATCCCCTCAAACCAACGACAAAAAAAACGATTTTCCGCTGAAAAGCCGGAAGAATCGTTTTTTTAGTATTTCGAGGGATAAGAAGCCCGCTAACGGCACTTGCGTTTCTCTCGTTTGCCATCAATAGCAGCGGCTTGCTCCAAAAATTTAGGAGGCCAGCTGCTGACAAAGCACTACACCCCCAACACTGCCTTCACCTGTTGGCGCAGCTTTTGTGCCGCATGTTTTGGATCTGGATTGGCTAAGATCGCCGAAACCACCGCTACGCCTTCGACTGGTTCCCCTTTAAAGGCAGGCAGCGTCTGTTCATTTAGACCACCGATTAAAACCAAGGGAACTGAGACCGCCTCGCAGATTCCTCGCAATGTTTCCCGACTGACTGGGAGAGCATCTGGTTTGGTAGCTGTCGCAAACATCGCCCCGACACCGAGGTAGTCCGCCCCATCATGTTGGGCTTGGATAGCTTCGGCGACGGTTTGGACAGAGGCGCCGATCAGTTTATCTGGGCCTAGCAATCTGCGGGCTGCGGCGACGGGTAAATCCTGTTGCCCCACGTGGAGACCATCTGCGTCGCAAGCCAAGGCGATGTCCAAGCGGTCATTGATAATCAAGGGCACGCGATACTGATGCGCCAACTGTTTCATAGCCAGCGCTTCTTCGTAAAAGGCACGACTGGCTAATTCTTTTTCCCGTAACTGCAGCATCGTCACGCCACCGGCTAGCGCTTCGGACACAGCAGCCAACAGGGAATCCCCGGCGACACAGCTGGCATCTGTCACCAAATACAGTGCATAATCAGGCTTTGACAATTTGTAGTCGCCCCCTTTGTTCCATGGTAGCTGGGGTCAACTGACTCACCGCATCTAGCAAGGCCACCCGAAAGCTCCCCGTACCTTGGTGCTGCGTTTTTTCATGGGCGATTTCCCCGCTGATACCCATCGCCAGAGTAGCAGCCACACTGGCGCTAAAGTAATCTTTTTGACTACCACAAAAACTCCCCAACAACGAACTCAACATACAACCAGTCCCAGTGATGCGACTCATTGTGGGATGGCCGTTTTCAATAAGCGCCACCTGCAAGCCATCACTGACCACGTCGACTTTCCCAGTAATCACCACCACCGCTTGTCGAGCTAGCGCCAACTGCTGGGCCACGGCTTGACTGTCTTGTACTGTCAAAAGATCCGCCTGCGAAACATCGACACCTTGGTTGACGCTGGCAAAACCGGCCAAAAAGCGTATTTCTGAAAGATTGCCACGAATCACCGCAAAGTAAACTTCTGCCAGTAAACGTGCCAACGTCTGGTTCCGCAAAGCTGAGGCTCCCGCGCCCACCGGATCCAAAATCACAGGAATTCCCAGTTGATTGGCCTTTTTACCAGCTAACACCATCGCCTCAACCGTACGGGCATTGAGGGTACCGATATTGATCACCACTGCTTGTGCCAATTCAGTAATCGCTGCGACTTCCTCTAGATCATCTGCCATAATCGGCGAACCACCAATCGCTAAGGTAATATTGGCACAATCGTTCACCGTGACATAGTTGGTCAAATGGTGTACTAGTGGATTTTGTTCCTGCACTTTGTTTAAAGCCGTTTGATAGGGATTCATGCTTGCTCCTCCAATCCTTGACGATACACTTGGTAGAAATGATTTGTCGGACCATGCCCCTTGCCTAGCGCTAAGGAATGGGTGATTGCCATGGTGATGTAGTCCTTAGCTTTTGCAACAGCTTCCGGTAGTGCCCGTCCCAAAGCCAGCTCAGAAGCAATCGCGGAAGAAAAAGTACAGCCGGTGCCGTGGGTATTTTTCGTATCTACTCGTTCGACGGAATAGTGGTAAAAATCATGCCCATCAAATAAAACATCCGTCGCCGCTCCCGTCTTGTGGCCCCCTTTGATCAGTACTGCGGCACCACAGACTTGCTGGATTGCCCGGCAAGCTGCTTCCATCTCCGCTAAAGTCGTAATTGTCCGATTCGCAATCTTTTCCGCTTCAGGGATGTTGGGGGTGATGACATCTGCCAGAGGTAAAACTTCGGCAATCAAGGTATCAATGGCTGTGGGATCCATCAAAGCATCCCCGTTTTTGGCATACATCACCGGATCTAGGACCACGTTTTGCGGTTGCCATTTTTTGAGACTAGTAGCCACGGCTTGCATGGTTTCCCGACTGGAGAGCATCCCGATTTTCACCGCTTCTGGAAAAATATCCTCAAATACCGCGTCCGCCTGCTGGCAAATCACAGTCGGTGTCATGTCTTGATAAGAAATCACCCGCACTGTATTTTCCGCCACCACTGAAGTGACGATCGACATCCCGTACACTCCGTGAGCCGCAAAAGTCTTCAAATCCGCTTGAATCCCCGCGCCACCGCTACAATCTGAGCCAGCTATACTAACTACTTTTTTCATGAATCTGCTCCTCTCTGAAACTTATCATCGATGCAAAAATCGCTACATTTCATTCACAGGAAAGAAGACAGCCAGTTCAAAAGGCCCACCAAACGCCTGCCTCTCTCAACAGGCAGGATTGCCCCAGGATACTCGTTAGCAGGCATCGGTTTCACCTGAATTTTCTATGAAAGCGCCTTGATTACGGCATACATCGCTGAAGTTGGCATTTGAAGATTTTCATGTATGCTGCTCTATCCCTTACTCTCGAAAAAAGACGACAGAAAAGGCACTCTCCCAGCAGAAGAGTGCCTTGAAAAAACGATCTTTCCCTCAGACAATTGCTCCCTACGCTGGTCTCAACCAAACAGGTTCAAAGGGTCAGGTTTTACCTTCTCAACGCCGCAGCGTCCCCCCGCAAACAAAATTCACTTGCTGTTATCATATAGCAAGCTAGTCGAAAACTCAAGAGTGTAAGTTGTAACCGAACCTCTGAGTTTCAAATAAACACTTCAAAGACACAGCTTCTTTTTAGCGCTTGCCTTTCTTACAACCAACTCCCGGTCTTACGAATATACACGTGCTTGACTGCTTCCAACGTCACCAAGTAGCCAGCGACGATCAAGAAGAACCAACCAAAGTAGGCCCCTGGTAAGCGGGAAAAATCGAAAAATTGACCGAGGGGCGTTAAGACTAGCAAAAAGCCTGCTGCTAGCGCCCCACCACTTGCCAATAAGACTGGCCAAGAAGCACGACTTTGGATAAAGGATAGTTTTCTAGTGCGAATCAAATGAACCACTAACGTTTGGGTCGTTAAACCTACTAAAAACCAACCTGTTTGGAACAGTCCTGCAGTGGCCACAGTATTGGCACCTAAAGCAAACCACATCACCAAGTAAGTCAAAATATCAAAAAGCGAGCTCACCGGACCAATCACCACAGTAAAGCGGAAGATATCCTTGATTTGCCAACTAGCTGGTTGCCGCAACTCTTCTTCATCCACATGGTCCCAAGGTATCGTCAGCTGGGCAAAATCATAGATCAAGTTTTGCAGTAACAATTGCAGAGACACCATCGGCAAAAAGGGTAGGAAGGCACTGGCAGCTAAAATCGAAAAGACGTTGCCAAAGTTAGAGGACAAAGTAATCTTGATATATTTCATCATATTGAAAAAGACTTTGCGCCCTTCGATGACCCCCGTCTCCAAGACTTGCAAGGATTTTTCCAGCAAGATGATCGAACTCGCATCTTTGGTGATATCCGCTGCGGTATCCACCGAGATCCCCACATCAGCCTTCCGCAAAGCTGGCGCATCATTGATTCCATCTCCCATGAAGCCAACAGTATGACCCTTTTGCTGCATAACACCAATCAGGCGCGCTTTTTGCATGGGATTGAGTTTGGCATAAAGATGGGTTTCACCAACTTTTGCAGCCAGTTCCTCATCACTGAGGGCCTCGATATCGCTACCTAACAAAATTTCCCCCACAGCGATTCCGACATCACTGCAGACTTTTTTTGCTACGAAAGGATTGTCGCCAGTCAGGACTTTGACCGTCACGCCATGGTCTTTCAAGGCTGCGAGAGCACTGGCAGCCGATGCTTTAGCCGGGTCCAAAAAGGCCATGTAGCCGATCAAGGTCAAGTCGTTTTCATCTGCCACCGTATAAGTAGCGTCCTTGTGGGCATCCCGTTTGACGGCGACTGCTATCACCCGCATCCCCTGTTCATTTAATTCTTGATTGAGGCGCCCCATGGTTTCTTTGAGGGCCGGAGTCAACAATTGCACCTGACCAGCAATTTCGACGTATTTGCAGACATCCGCCATCTCCTCCACCGCGCCTTTGGTAATCATCAGTTGGTACCCATCCACCTGGAGGATGACAGACAAACGCCGCCGCGAAAAATCAAAAGGTAATTCGTCAATCTTCACAATCTCTTGGTAGGGCAGTGATTGGTTTTGCTTTTGAAAATACTCGATCACCGCCACATCCATCACATTTTTCCAACCGGTTTGATAGTGGGAATTCAGATAAGCCAGCTGCAAGACCTGCTGATTTACTTCACCTAATGGATCAAGATGTTCCACCAAAACCACCCGATCTTCCGTAATCGTGCCAGTCTTATCGGTACACAAGATATCCATGCCTCCGAGGTTTTGGATTGCTGGCAGCTCCTTGACGATGACTTGATGGCGGGACAAATTCAACGCCCCTTTCGCCAAATTGCTAGTAACAATCATCGGCAGCATTTCTGGTGTCAACCCTACCGCCACCGCAATGGCAAAGAAGAAGGCCCCACCCCAATCACCTTTTGTAAAACCATTGAGTAAGAACACCACCGGAAATAACACCAACACCAGACTCAATAATAGCTTGCTGACTTTTTTTAGCCCGGTATCAAAAGCCGTCGCGCCTCGCTTTTCGGTGGCCGTATGGGCTATATCACCAAAGAAGGTATTTTGCCCGGTCTTCAAAATAATCGCTTGCCCTTGCCCACTTAACACATCGGTGCCCATAAAAACGAGATCAGGAAAATCCACTGCCGCTTGCGCTGTTTCAGCCTCTGTCTGGCGCAGGCCTTTTTCCACCGGCAATGATTCACCCGTCAAGGAAGCTTGGTTGACAAACAAATCATTGGTCCACAACAATAACGCATCAGCGGGAATCATATCGCCAGTCGCCAAAGTGATCAAATCCCCAGGGACCACTTCGTCCATGGGAATCTCACGAGGCACGCCACTGCGAATGACAGTCGCGGTATTTTCAATCATTTCCTTCAGAGCAAAACTGGCTTTTTCTGAGCGATATTCTTGCACAAAAGTGATCACCACCGAAGCTATCACCATGCCCCCCATCACCAGCATACCTTCCACATCCCCCGTCAATCCGGAGACAATCATCAGTAACAAAAGCACCAGCACAAAGGGATCCTTCAGCGCTCCTAAAATAATTTGCCAGCCAGTTCGCGGTTTCTGAGCATTCACGAGATTTGGTCCGTATTCCTCCAAGCGCTCTTTGGCATCGGCTTCTGACAGACCCGCCGTTGATGTCCGCAAATACATCAAAAGTTCCCGCTCTGACATCAAGGCTAATTTTTTCAATTCCATATCTTTTGTAAGTGTTTTTTTCAACATACTACTTCCTCCTCGAACTTTAGGAGGAAGATCCCCCTAAAGCGGTCTTATTCGTGATCTAAAACTGGGGGCTTCCATCTCTTTCATCCTTTCTTTGGTTTAAAATTGTTTGAAAAGCAAACGAAACCTCTCCATCCCGTCAACTTTTTTAGAACCTTGTAGAAAAAACCTTGTAGAAAAATTTGGCTAGGGTAAGCCTTATCGACTCCCCAACTTTCTCGACAAACATTTTGCAAAAGGGTAGCCTCCACATGAGAAAGCCGTCATACACTACGCAACGAGTTTTCCTCGGAAAACAGACAAGCCAGATTTGCGCCATTAACTCCCCGAAAATAGCGAAAAAGCGCCCGCTCTACCATGAGCGCGCGCAAAAAAGGCTACGTTTTATCATCGTAGAGCTTTAGCACTATAGGGCGTAGACTAGCATTGCAACTAGTCAGCTACGTTGTGTTTGACCTTCACGATCAAACCTGTTCTACCATCTAAGAGTCTCTCGATTCTTTCGCGGCAGCAGCCTGTGTCCATATAGGAGCCTCACCTAACAATTATTTAATTGTACCTTCATCATAGCTTGTTTTCTGAAGAAGGTCAATGAAAAGCATGATTTTTTCTGAAAACGACCAATTTACCGATAGAAAAGTGCCCGCAATCAGCTGCTGAAATCAACCCTTGGCGGAGACAATAATGATAAATACCGTCGTCGTCTACTCGGCCAATGACTTCATCTGCGACTGCCTTCAGCTCCTCAGAGGCATTGCCCATCGCTAATCCCCAGCCAACAGTGATTTGAAGGAGATAATCTCAGCCAGTTCATCCTCAGCCCTTCACAGAAATTGCTTGAAGTAATAATTTAGCCACGGCTCGTACAGAAAAAGGATTTTGGCCGGTAATTAGTTGTCCATCTTGCAGGGCATATTCTCGATAAAATCGTTTTTTTTGAAAAATGAGCGCCACCCAATGACTTATGCCTCTTTTCTCCACTGATTAAGAAGGGGACACCTTTCTTCATCAGCAGTTGCTTCATTCATTAAACAAGTTTAGTCCTTTTTCTGTCAATGATTAGGCATCAAAAGCCGGACTCCTTATAAAAACAGTGTGAAAATTGATAAGCGTGCTTTTTCAACTCTGAATTTCCTCCTCGTAGGCTAGCATCCTTTCACGCTTAGACTTGTCAGGAATTTTCCTCAAGAATTATGTTGCAACGATACGGAGGGCTTTGTTTGTGAATAGGAGCAATACAACAGAAAAAGACCACCGATTTCTCGGTGGCCTTGCGTCATTTTTATAACAAAAATTAACGACGGATTTCTTTGATACTTGTGAAAAGTCGTTAAAGTATTGATATAAAAGGATTTTCATCCCCTCTGACTACATATTGACTAATTTGTTAAAAAATCGTTTTCCAAGAATCCTGTAATACCAGTGGTTTCACCGTTTTTTTAACCTTCTAAAGAACTAAAAGCAATCAGAGGTTTTACCTTTTCAGTTGATGTTAAATGACGATAAATTTTAGAAGTTGTTCGATCAGTGTGACCTAAGCGATCCTTTAGAACTTCCCAGCTACAATGCTCAGCTACTAGGCTTGCCATTGTGTGGCGAGCCAGATGAGTATGAAATGGCTTATTAATTCCTGAGCGGTTCAAACACCGTTTGACATGATCATTTACATATTCTCGACGATAAGGAACACCACGTTTACTAGAATCAAGATACACAAACAAGTATGTTTCTTCTATAGTAAACCTGTAATGTTGTCTCATCTCTTCCAAAACATCAATCAATTCTTGTAGTTTTTCCATGACCAGCGGAGTAACTAGAACTCGTCTAGCAGAGCTAACTGTCTTAGTAGTTTCAATTCGAAAATCCTTACTCTTACCTTTAACTGCTGTTTGTTTATAGAATAGAATTTCATTTCTTTTGAAATCTATATCTTCAGGCTGTAAAGCAAGAGCCTCGCTGACACGGCAACCAGTGTAAAATAGAACATGGAATAGTACAGACATTGGTAACTCCTCATGAACAATGCCATAATTCAAAAAAGTTCTCAATTCATCGACAGTAAGAAACTTGTCTTCAATATTATTTACGGCTTCTTTTAAATCAGTTACCGTTAACTGATATTTTGGTATTCTCACAGTCTTCATCGGATTTTCACTTATCAAATTCTTTCTTTGACAATATTTGAAAACCATATTCAGAACTTGAATAAGTGATTGTAAACTATTTTTGGCATAGCCAACATTTGTTCCATTAACACCACATTCCTTCAAAGTAAAAAGCAGTTCTTGAAGACAGTCTGGTGATAGATC
This sequence comes from Enterococcus diestrammenae, assembly GCF_049384045.1. Taxonomy (NCBI): domain Bacteria; kingdom Bacillati; phylum Bacillota; class Bacilli; order Lactobacillales; family Enterococcaceae; genus Enterococcus; species Enterococcus diestrammenae. Next base: position 26,604 of record NZ_JBMRGR010000021.1, on the reverse strand, counting down.
AGACAACTTTTTATCACCAATCCATCGAACAATTATTTTTAATTGTTCTTCTCGCTTATCATAGGTTGTTTCCTTTTGCTCATTTAATGAACAATAATGTTGAAACCATTGCTCACCTACAACACTAAACTTGTCATTGCTTGCAACAATTTTTTTCTTAAGCCTTTGTTGTTTCTCCATTTCAAGATAGGCGAGTTGTGCCTCACGTTTTGACTTAAAGCCACGTCTTGTTGTCCGGTATGCTTGGAAATACCATGTGATCCTACCTGTAGAACTAATTTGCTTCTTGAAACGATCTGTTTTTTCCATTTACAGATTCCTCCCTTGAGAGAAGAACCCCTTAAGCGGAAAAATATAAAATCTCTTATTCTCTATATACGAATTGTACCGCAAGTATAAAAGAAATGAAATATTATAAGGAACGCAATATACGGAGCTGTTCACGATAGTCATCTGAATCACTCTTTCTCATCCATTCTAAAACATCATCACGAAAATAGTGTCCCCGAATCCCATACCAACAGGGAGGAAACTCACCAAGTTTTACTAAACGGTTCAGTGTACTATCACTTATCTGAAATAGTCGCTTTAAATCAGCATTTGTTAAAACCAGAGGTAAATGACTAACTGCAAGCAATTTTTCCGTGTAATCTTCCAGTTTTTTTTGTAAAATTGAATAGAACTCTATTTCCAGAGAATTAACATTTGTTTTAACTTCCAACTCCATCACCCTTCTCTATCAAATTCAAAACGACCACCACAGTCCCCCCCTTGAAATTGGAAAAAACCACTCCAGTATCCCATCAAAACGGACTAGAAAAGAGGAATTAATAATATGAAACAAGGAATTGCAGACATAAAAATAATTAAAGAAATTCTTGAAAAATCTACGGCTAATGCAATAGCATCCGGAACAGGAATCAATTTGAGTACAGTAAAAAAACTTAAAAGTGGAGAAAGAGCTGTAGAAAAATTAAATCTTGCCGATGCTATTAAAATCACAGAATTTGGCATGAAAAATATGCCAACCAAAATCGAAATATGGAAATAGTAGTTTTTCTGATCTATCAGCTGCTTTGCCAAAGCACATAGGAATTTCACCTCCCCCCAGTAATGGCGGGCCAATTTGGTTACAGAAGTCTCATTATCGTAGTTATGATTTTCATATTAAATTTGTCGCTCAAAGGATAACCTAGTCATGGCGTAACTGGAAAATCGTAATCTACTTGTACTGATAGATTTACTATTCACTTTTCAAAGAACGTTAGGCTATTTTCAGCCTATGGAAATCCTTTATTGTTAACCAATAAAAAACTTCCATAGAATGAAAAGGAAAGGGAAAAAATACTTTAACGAGTTGTGTCAAATTCAAGTATCTTCTCAATCAATTTCGTTTCCAGTTGTCTACGCATATATTCATCTACGTACATAACCATTCCTTTTTCTTCTTCATAGACAGGTTTCATGGCTAATCGTGAAATATAATTTTGATATTTTGACAGAACGATGGACATGGCAATTGAATCACCTGAAGTTGCTGCTTTAATTGTCGCTAGTGGTATGAAAGGTATATATCGTTTATTTTGCTTCATAAATGCCACCCAAATACTTTCCCAACTCTTCCAATGCCACTTGTCGTTGGTACCAAACACTGCCAAGACTTTTTCCAATAATATCGCCAATTTCCCGATCGTTGAGACCGATGAAGAAGGACATCAAAATGATTTCTTGTCTTAGACTAGGTAATGCTGCAATCGCATTTGCCAACTCCTCATTTGAAATAAGGATTTTCATCCCAAGGACAATAAAAGTGTCACTACTATTCAAATTTGGTTCCAAATAATAGAACTCTGTCCCTAAGCCTTCACGCTCTAATATTTCCATTGAGATCTGACGTTGGCGAAATCTAGCATATTTCTTTTGAATATTTAACGCCTCGTTGCAGACTACTTTCTTACAAAAACTGTCAAACACATGTCGAATGTGGGTTTCTTCTGAGTCGCCCATAAAATTCTCCTCCTCAAAAAATTCATTCAACTCGTTTTACTTCTATCCCTTTCCATTATTACTACAATCGGGGAGTGAGCATTTTTCGAAAAAAGCTAAATTTTTCAAAATAAAAAAGGCATACAGACAAAAATTGTCTATACGCCGATCAATCCGTTAAAACTAATATTTTATCGTGTGCTTGAATATTCACTTTTTATATAAACTTGAAATGAAAATCAAATTTCACAATAAGGGTAACTAACTCAGAAAACAGTAGCAGTTCTGATCTATTTAAATTAGACATTTAATACCGTGAATTTCTAATAAAGATACCTACTAGATATTTCCTTATAACTAGTAGGTATTTAGCTGAGTTCTAATTACATTCTTTATTCCTATTCTTTTTTCAACGTTCCGCTTCGCTTAGGACTCACCCACACACCTGAACCAAAGCCCAAAATCGTTTTGATGGCCGGAATAAACGTCGTAAGAATGGTCAATGCATTCATCATCCAAAAGAAAATCATATAAAGTGGCGCAAATAGCAAGTACTTAAACTTTCGCCCCCGATCATCCACGATCAGACTGGCAAGCAACTGTAGCAATCCCGCAATCATTTCAAAACCAACAAATAAAAATGCCATGGTGAGCATATGATAGATTCGCTCCCAATTTCCATCGATAGCAAAGAAAATCAAGGAAATGAGAAAAATAGCCGAGGAAACCCAAAAGAAAAAGGCCCAGATGATACTTAGACTTTGATCTAGAAACATTAAAGTCCGCCCGATATTCTTAAAAGGATGCAAGAGCACTTTTTTAAAATTGGTCAGCCAAACCTCGGTTCCTCCTTTGGCCCAGCGTCTGCGTTGCTTGTATAGCATCTCCAATGTTTCTGGAACTTCCATGAAGAACATAATTTGTGGAGCGAATAAAGAAAGCCACCCTTGGAATTGATGATCCCAAGCGATGCTGATATCTTCAGTCGCCCGATCTTGTCGAAACAAACCAACATCCAATAAAGCCGCCTTCCGATACATGGTATTGGCCCCACTGTATGCATAGATTCCCCCTAAAACCCCAATCTGTGTTCGTTTAATGATTCCCACAATACTCGAAAACTCAACCGTTTGTGATTTACCAATTAGTGTCGACCGATTCAAAACGTCCATATTTGCAGTTACTGCAGCGATATTCGTCGCATCTTGACGAATAAAATAATTAACATATTTTTTCAAAGCATCTGGTTCAGGAATCGTATCTGCATCATTACTTAAAATCAATTCCCCTTTTGCAAAGCCAACTCCCACACCAAAAGCATGGGCCTTCCCCTTATTTTTCTCAATCCGAATCACTCGTAACTTTTGATGGTACTTCATTAAGCGTTCCAAAATCTTTAGGGTTTTATCGGTAGAACCATCATCCGTCACTAAAACTTCATAATTGGTATAATTAAGATGGGTCAGCAAGTAATTCAGAGTATCTTCAATCACAATCTCTTCATTATGGGCTGGCACCATAATGGTAATAAAAGGTTCGATTTCAGTTGGGATTTCAATCCATTCCATCTGCCGATACTTAAAGAGAAAGTTGTAGCACAAAACACCGACAAACCAAGCAAAGCCACCAAGTATTGGATATGTGAACAAAATGAGAAATACTATAGTTAAAAGAACATCCAGAAAACCGATTCCAGTGTGGACAAGTGTATTCATAGGGCAGCCCCTTCTTTCTGATAAAGCTCTTTGATTGTGTCAGTCGCCAAATTTTGCTCCTCTTTCACCGAATAAAAACGAACTTTCGTACGAAAAGCTTGCTCACCAAAACGTTCTTGATAAAAGCCCATTACAATCTCGCGACGTTTTTCCAAACGCTCTTCGTTATACACTTTTTCTTTTTGTAAAAGCTGTCGAAAGCGCCGATTGTTTTGCCAAGTCAAGATAATCGATGCCACAACAATCACAAGAAATGAGCATCCTAAAAAGATTAGTAAGAAATGAAACATCGTCAGTTCTTCTGTATAGGTTCTAAAATAAATTACCTCCGCTACCTTTTTTTGCAAAAATGGCAATGTTAACCAAATAAAAGGCAAAATCACCAAAAACCAAGCCAAAATGGCAATAAGACTTTGGCGTATTTTAAGCCACCAAGAATCCTTGGAAAAATAGTCATCGCTCAAAAATTGTTGTCGAACTTCTTCTCTGGTCATGATTTTTTTGTTCATAGTGGATACCTCTTCTTTCTACAACATCATCAAATTTACAGCCAATCTGCCAAGACTTTTAGCCAGCAACTATTCTTAAAAACAAGTGAATACCGATTATACTAGCTTCAAAGAATACGCCTAGCATAAGTCTTGACGTATATACATTCAACGATATAATTGTATGGGATGCAATAAAGGAGGTGGTTTTTTTGCCAATCAATTCGTTTGATAATTACCCATTAACTTGGCGACCAAATAAAACTAAATTGTCTCGTCCGTTATACAAAAGCTTGACCAGACTAATGGAAGAAGATATTCTTTCAGGAATCTTACAAAAAAATACACGACTTCCTTCACAAAGGGAACTAGCCGATTATCTAGACATTAACTTTACGACGGTAGGGCAAGCTTATAAATACGGTGTAGAGATTGGATTACTGTACACCAATATTGGTAGCGGAACTTTTGTTTCTCAAAATGCGTTAAGCTCTATCACCATCTCCAATGATAGAGTTCAAGACCACATCATCGACTTTGGCTTAGTCAGCTCTTTTGAAGAATGCAATCGCTTTGTCGTGCCTCACCTAATTAATACGAGCAATAATACCAATATCACTAGCCAATTAAATTACATGGATCCTTTAGGCAGTCCCCATCAGCTACAAGTCGCACAACAGTGGCTCGAAAGCCAAGGGGTCACTACTCAGATCGATAATATTGCCACGGTTTCTGGCGTTCAAAATGGACTGGCACTGATTTTAACCGCACTCTTTTCTCCAGGTGATCGCATTGCCATTGATCGCTACACTTATTCAAACTTTATCGAGCTAGCTACGATGCTCCATATGGAAGTCGTACCGATTGATTTTGATCAAGCGGGTATGCGTCCGGACTTACTAACCATGGAATGTAAAAAGAAGCGCATAAATGGTATTTTCCTAATGCCCTCTTGCAACAATCCGATGGGCTTCCAGATAAGTCTTTCACGACGACAAGAATTAGCTGAAATTATTGAAAAAGAAAAATTATGGGTAATAGAAGATGATATTCATGCCTTTCTCACTAATTACAGCCAGGAGGAAGCCTTATCGCCCTTTCAAGCCTTACTACCTCAGCGCACGCTTTATTTAGCCGGAATGACGAAATTCCTTTGCTCTGGCCTGCGCATCGCTTACCTAGTTTTTCCAGATAGCGTGCGGAACTCAATTAAAAAGGCGCTGTTTAACATAAATGTCAAAACCTCGGGATTCGATGCTGCCGTCATTTCTCATATTCTTTCCTCCCAAACCAGCCAAGAGATTTTAGCGGAAAAATACCGGCTAACGACTGAAGCGAACGCACTGTTTGATGATTATTTTCACTTACCTCGCCCTAGTAATCCCTTACCTTACTATCGAAATATTCCTATTTCTCCTTCAATCAGTCAAAGTCAAATTGAGGGGGACTTTCTTGCTAAAGGCATCCGAATCTTCCATTCGAACCGTTTTACAACAATGGAACAAGATGATCCCTTTATCCGCGTCGCCCTTTCCTCTAATAACTTAGAAATTTTGGATCGTGGCCTCGCGATTATCAAAAAAAACTTAACCGCTTATCAAGCATAAAAAGCAGCTATTTGCTTGCTCTTTCAAAAACGAATTTTTGAAAGAGCAGGCAAATGTAGCTGCTTTTTTACTGTTTATATTCCTGGATAGAACCTATTTTTCATGCTGGTCCATCGGTGAGAACCCATTCTAAGGTTCCTTGGTAAACTCCTTGATAGGCCGAATCAAAGATATTGAATAAAATCCCTTGCTCTTCTGCCCAAGTTACATCGATGATTTCGCTATTGGTTGTTTCTTTTGAATAAACGGTTAGCACATCTTCTGTGGATATGATTTGTTCCTGGCCGGCTTGATCTTGGTAGATCAATTGTCCTGCTAAGGAACGATTACCATGGTCCTTGTCGACAAAGTCCGCCGCCAGTTTGACACCTAAGTCCCAGTTTTCACCGGTTCCTCGAGTATCTTGTACTTGAATCTGCCATGGTCCAGAGCGTTTGACATGTTTGTCCCCAATCGTCGCCTGCTCAAAGGCCACTTCTTCATCAACCGTTACAAAGTGCAAACTCCCACTGACTTGAAGGGTTACCGTCTCCTTTTCGGACTCAAAGCCCTCCGCATCTTTTGCGTACACCGTTAGCGTATGTTCCCCCAAAGTCAATTGTTCCGTTGAAAGACTCTCATCATACGCAACAGCTTTTCCCTTATCAGGATTGTCAATCTCTTCATCAATTGGCGTTTTGGCCCCGTCATCTAGGGTATAGTACAAATCAACGGTATCACTATCCTTGTCTAACCACGTACCATTAAAAGGATATGCCTGGCCAAACTCCCATGGAATTTCCTCATCCGCATGTTCCAAGGTCAGCTCTGGCTTTTCCATCACTTTGACCAGTACCTCGCCGCTCGATGACTGATTACGCCCATCTGCGGAAATAATCTTGTAAGTGATCTGATTATCCCCTAGTTGCAACTGGTCGGCTGTAATCTGGCCTGTAAAGGGATTAGGCGTGCCTGGAGTCGGATTGTCTTGGGTGAACGGGGCCAACTCAGTTCCGTTCACCACCGGCGTAATCGTAAACGTCCCCGCCTTCGTGGATTGCCAACTACCAGTCAGCGAGTAATCCTCTCCTAGTAAACGCACTTCTTCTTGTCCTTCTTGATCCAATTGAATCGTCAACTCGGCCACCGCAATCTGATACTGAACCGGTGGCGTAGCGGTCATGTAATTCTGCCCGTTAAAGGCCGACTTTTCTGTCACGGTTAAAGGCTCGCTAACCTCATTGGCGGTAACTTGAAAGTGGACTTCGATAATCGGGGTCGTACTGCTAAGGTTCCCCAGTGAAAGGTTTAATTCTTTTCCTTGCCAGCTACTATCAGGGAGTTTTTCGATACTACCATCACTGCGCAAGATTTCCAAAGTACCTGGTACATAAGTGACCCCTTCATGAAGGGTCGTAGCATACTGCACATCGAGCCAATCTTGTTTACCAGACTGATAGGTACCTTGAATTTGGTAGTTCAACGTATCTCCTGGCCAAACTTGCCCATCAATCACGGAGTTTCCATCTTTATCGGTAATTTGTGTTTGAGCCGCAGCATCGACCAGTCCCGGCACGTGTTCAAAGACAACCCGGTTCATCTCCACTTGGTCGCCTGTAGACCCAGTAAAGCCCCAATAGACACTATTAGAACCAAACGTGCTCTGAGGATCCACCGTAATAGTGACTGGCGCCAGACTGCCAAACTGATAGGTCAACTGACTGGCCGCTGTATTCCAACTGATTTTAAAAGAAAACCATTGATCCGTGGAAAGTTCTCCAGGATATTGCAAATCATTGTGTGCCATCTTTCGAACCTTGTGCGCGATTGGGAGCCATTCGATATAATCTTCATAACTTTCTTCACTACTCGGATAGTTCCAAGCAATATGGTCTTGTTTTTCCGCAATATCATCAAACTTGTCATTGTGATGGGTATCAAATTCCACGGCCAGTGAGTTTTTAATCGCATAACCGTGTTCATCTGCTTCGGTAGGCTCCCAAACACCTAACCGGCCCCCTTCCCAATTCCCCTGGATCATACCATTTAGCATCTCCGGATCGTTGTGCATAACAAAGGCCATCCCATCGGCGGCGGCTTCCCCATCTCCACCAAAATAAATGTACATCTGGGATTCAAAGTCTTGGGTCAAGTCCATCATATTATTTGCCGTTGACCAAACCGCTCCTTTTTGATCTTTGGTACCATTGGTGATCTCCACGATATCTCCTTGATCACTCGGGATAATCTGACTATTGGAACCACCGGGAGTCGCAAAAATACCATCTAATTTAATATGCTTAGGCGGTGCGTCTTGATTGGCTCCAGTGGCTAACCCATCAATTGGTTGGAGCCAACTTGCCAGACCTAAGGCACATAAGGCGACTGTTACTAGCGCGCTTTTTTTCATAATTAACCTCCTTACCCCATGAAACTCTACCTATAGTAACAAATTATTTTCGCCGTTGTTTTTCCCGCCAGATAAAGCCCACTACTAGCAATAAAATAATCCCACTTAGAATTCCACAAAGCAGCAGCAAACGATTGTCCTCTTTTGGCAAATCGACGGCTGTTTGATTTAACTGTTTCGCTTCTTTTCCTGCAATCGTAAAATTTTTGCTAAAATGCCAGTCACCATTAGCACTAGTAACAGTCAAGTCAAGGGTATACTCTCCTTGCTCTAGCGGCTGATTATCCCAACTAATGGGAAAGTCAAAGTTTGAATTGGGCACCATGCCCAACTGGTCGCGCTCTGTTTGGTGTAGGACTTGCGTATCGCCAGCCTTCATGATCTTAGCAACCACTTTCATCTGCTTAATCAATTCCGGTTGAGGATTTTGCAAGTTGGCTGTTACGATTGTGCGATAATTTTCTAAAGCCGGTTTCACCTCGTTCAGTTTCAATTCCGAAGTGATTTTTTTGTCTGTTTCTCTGATTGAAACTGCAATTGCGTAGGCCTTTTTATTTACAATCATCTGCTTGGGCTCTGCTTTTTCCTCGTCTTTTTGACTTATATAAAAGCCGCCCAACAAGATCCCGTCAAAGGATTCTTTAGGCAGTGTCAATTCATAAGATACTTCTTTTGTTTCTTTACCTTTTAAAGTCACATCTTTTGGCCCGGTCACCAAATCACGAAAGCTAAAGCGCAAACTTTTATCCAACTGATCTTTGGTTTTGGAAAAGCTATAATCGAACACCCCATTTTTATTGGTGACTGCGGTATTTGGTTCGATGTGTAGCTTGATCTCTTGCTCGCTGTGATTAGTCAGATACAAGGTCAAAGTTTCTTTTTGCCCAGGTGCTAGTTTCAAATCAAAATACGACTTAGCCGCATCACTTTGACTTGCGGGCAATTTGGTTTTTACGCTGTAGGTAATTTTTTCTGTTGCGGCCTGGGTTTGAGCTTGTGAAAAATAGAGCCCCACAAACAGTGCCGCTAGTATGAATCCAATTTTTTTCTTCATGTTCGCTTCTCTCTTATGATCAAAATATGGAAAAGACTAGGGTCGTTTGCAGACCCTAGTCTTTTCTGCTAACGGCTTTCCGGTCCCGAAACTAGGTTCCAGTAGATGGTTGCTGCATAGGCTACTGGCTTGGCGGTATTCCCAAGTACCTTTAGCCGGACTTGCTGATTGTCTGTGGCCTCGCCAGGCCAAGTGACGACCCAAGTTCCGCCACCACTGCCAGGTTTTGCTTGAGCAATCACTTGACTTTCTTGATTGGTAAAGACAATCTGGTTTTTTGCTTCTGGCGCTAGTGAGACATTTGTCGCACTGGACTTGACTTGGGCTTCATTTAAAGACAATTCCGCACCAACTAAGATTGACTCTCCTGAAGTTTCACGAAATTCTGTAATCGCGGCAGTTAACTGCCAACCTGAGGCAGTCCCGGTAGTATCGGTAACTTGAACATAAGGAAATTGGTTTTGAGCCGCATAACTCGTAGTCTGTGCTCCAATCGCTTGCCGTCCAAATGCGATATTTGAAACAAAATCCAATGATAGAGGACCTGTCTCACCGGTTCCTTGATTTTCGGGGTCAGCAGGGTCAACAGGTACCTCTGGCTGATCTGGATCAACAGGATTCACCGGCTCTGTCACCTCTTGGCCTGCTTCTAGTCCCACATAGGCTTTGGAAGCACCGTAGACTGGCTCGCTGAGGAATAACCCTAGCAAACACAGCGTGCTCCCAACAAGCCAAATACTGGTTTTTCTTTGCTTCAACGTACTACCTCCCAAACTTAGCACTTCTTGAAGAATCCCACTTCAAGAAAACAAGTGGTGCTTTAGTTTTAAGCAGGACCATCCGTTAGTGTCCAAGTCAAAGTTGCAGAATAATTACCGGCCAAGTTTCCTTGAGGAACAGTCAATTTTGCTCCGCTGTAGTCTTTGTCCCAAACACCCAAACCGCTATCTACGGCTGCCGTGATTGCTGTTTGAGCCGAATCATTAACCGTCAATTCATTAGCGCTTGGTGCGGCAGATTGACTTTCGGATGAAGTCAAGTTACCAGCAGGCAAGGTTAAGACTGCACCTTTTAATTCTTTATCCCCATCAAGAAACTTCGTGATAGCAACCGAAACATTCCAGCCTTCCCCTGTTCCTCGAAGGTCACTGATTTGTGTCGGTAAAGCTGCCGTCGGGTCTACCAAAGTATATTCTACTTTTTGGCCAGAGATTTCTTGTTGACCAAAATCAAATTCGGTGACTTGATTTAAGACTAAGTTGCCACCTTCACCTGGGTTCTCCGGTGCGATTAATTCAATCGTTCCGGTACTTTCTTCTGCTGCCACTGCAGTTGGGGCAATAACTCCTACCATTCCTGTCAATACGATTGCTGATGCCATTACCATTTTTGCTTTCATACTTTTCGCTCCCTTTGTTTATAAATTATGACGCCGCCAAATACTAGAAAAATGATGCCTAGACTCGTCAACAAACCACCTGTTCCTAAATCTCCTGTTTTTGGCAAAGTCGTACCGGGTTGTTGACCGGACATGTCAGCCTTAAAGAACTGGATACTAACTTCACTTTGGACTGTTGCTGCTGTGGCTACTTGTGGAATTACAAGCATCCCCAAAAACAGACCGCCTAGGATCACCAATTTGATGCCTTTTCTTTTCATCGCTACTTTCCTTTCCCAAAGCATTTTGATTGTGTGCTTTAGTCATCTGGTACCAGCACTCACAGACGCCATATTAGCAAGTTTTACAACAAATAAAAACAGTTTAGACTTATACAAATATAATCGAAAATCAGCTTACATCCTGATAAAACAGCCTTGTATCAATCGTTTACAAACCGCCGTTTAGACACTATACTAAAGCTAATAATTTTTTGAACGAAATTTGCTGAATTGGAGCCTATCTGATGATTTTAAATAACTATGAAACGACTAAAATCAATTTGTTTAAGCAGCTAGTTAATGCTGAAAAACCCCTGACCAAAAATTCACTTATTGAACAGCTCGGAATTTCCCAGTCTACATTAACTCGAAATGTGCGTCATCTAAATAACGACATCCATGATTTAGCCGAATTTCAATTGATTCAAATTGCAAATCAGAACGGCACCTATTTTTTGAGTAATCCTTCTCCCTTCAACCCTCAGTATCTCGCTTGCCGCTTAACCTTGAACTACTATCAAAAATCAATCCATTTCAATTTATTAAAGCAAATCTTTTTAGGCCCTCCCAAAAGCATCACTGAATTGGCGGAAAAACTTGCCATTAGCCAGCCCTATGTCTATAGGTTCTTGGCTAAAACCAATCAAGATATCGCTTCTTTTCAATTACGAATTGAGGCCTCAAAAATCGATGATTGTCTCTACATCATTGGCAATAATCATAACGTCCGCTTGTTTAAAATGTATTTTTTTTGGAATATCTATCGGGGAGTGGAATGGCCTTTTGCGGAACTAAGCCTTGAACAGATCCATGCTTTTTTTACCACAAGCGAATTAGAGACCTTCTTTAAAATGTCTCAAAATAAGCAGCAAAAGTTTCTCTACTCATTAGCAATCGCCACTCAAGTATTCCCCAATGAACCAAACCAACTAAACCTTAGCGAAGATTTTGTAGAGATTATTTCTGCCTTTCAAGAAGTTCTGGATCTATCGACTCCATTAGAACGCTTGCTTTTACACACTTATGGTGCAGCTATCGACCAAAAAAGGCTAACTGCTGAAAAACTTTTCTTTAATTTTTCGGCCCGTGTCTTCTGTCCTTGTACAGATGTCCCTCACCTTCAAAATGAAATTGGCCGTAAACTTTGGCAGCAAGAGAGCCAATTGATCACCTATTGCAAAGAACTTATCTCCATGATGTTTGAACGTTTCTTTCACCATGAATCTCCGGAATACCTCACCGAACTCAGCTACCAGATGCTTTACTATTGGACACTTTTTTTCTTAAATACCTGTCACATTCAGTTTGATTCTTCTTATTTAGGACAGTTCACGATGGAGCCTTCTGATTTAGAGAAAAAAAAGACGGTGGAATTTCAAAATGCCAAAGAGTTCTTCCATGACTTTTTGATCGCTCATCCCCCTTATTGCCCAAAAGAATTTTCAAAATTTCATTTAGAATTAGCCTATGGTCTGACCTACTATTTCCTATCCACCATCGAGCCTCAACCCTTGCTGCTCTATATTCAATTCTCTAAAAATATGTTTGGCGAAACATATATTAAAGCCCGGCTGACCCAGATGTTCGGCCGAGAAAACATCCTATTTACTGACAATATCCATAAAGCCAACTTGATTATTTCTAATTATTTTGAAGAGCACTATAAAAACAAGCGCTTCTTTCATTTTGATAATCTGGATGATTCTTCCACTTGGATCCGACTCTATCGCAAAATTCATCAGCTACAAATTGACTAAGCTTTGCTAATAGAGTAACTAAAATTACTACCCCGTCGACTCCTTTTCAAGCGAACAATTCAAAACATAAAAGGCAAATAAAAGGTGAAACAGCTCTTAGAAAAGTGTGTTTGAAAAGTGAATAATCAGACAGAAACAACTGAACAGTTATATCTGCGATTGATTCATAAAACAGAGGATTATATTGAACAGCATCTAGCTGACCCAATAGCGCTCTGCGATATTGCCAAAAATGTCCACCTTTCAGAGTTTCATTTTCATAGAATTTTTAAAGCGTACGCTACGGAGACATTCAAAGAATTTGTAACAAGAGTGAAATTGGAACGGGGGGCAATCTTCTTATGTGTGAACCCGGCTATCTCTTTAACAGAGCTTGCGTTCAACTACGGCTATAACAGTGGTAGTTCATTTAGCCGAGCATTTAAAAAGCACTTTGGTATCAGTCCTTCTCTCTATCGAAAACAGCAAGAAATGGCAAGCGATAATAGCCAAAGTCTGCAATAATAAGAGACATTCAAAAAAAAGAGAGCGAGGGAAAAAAATGGTGAAACCAAATAGTATTACGATAGAAACGATCGATAAAAGGATAATCTATATTCGATTTCGGGGAAGTTATGGGGAATTTAGAAAAAGCAGTCGGAAAATGTTTAAAGAGCTCTTTGCCTTTGCGACAGAGAATCATTTACTTATTCCAGAAGAAACGAAAGTATTAACAATGTACAATGACAATCCTTTTATTACCAATGAGAAAAACTTGCGCACGACAATCGCAATGACCATCCCGACTGATTGCGTGGTAAACGAAAGTGGCGCGATTTGTTTAGGCAGTATTTCAGGTAAATTTGGGGTCGGACATTTTGAAATGGCTGCCAAGGAGTATGGCGCCGCCTGGGAGTATATGTATCAGGAATGGCTCTTTAAAGATAAGCAGAAAGCTCGTGATGCCATTCCCTTTGAATTATATGTTACCGAACCGCCAAAGAGCTTCCAAAATAAAAGTCTGACCGATATTTATATTCCCATAAACTAAGAAAAGATTTCTTGGTAAATACCAATCGATTGGCTGCTTAAAGTACTCGTGATGGCTCCCTTGTTCTAGCTTTTTTAAAAGGAACCAGTTCATTTCTCATCTAAGCAATATGAGGCTCTCGCATTAAGGAGAGCCTCTTTAATTTGTCTAAGATGCGTTTTCATTCTGGCAAGTAGGCTTCTCCTTTGGCAAAGAGCGCCCCTTGCCCCCCAATAATGACCCGTTCCTCACACCATTCGCAGTCCAAAATTCCTCCCCGAGGAGAAAGCTGATGGGCTTTTAAATGATTTTTCCCCAATTTATGCGCCCAATAAGGAATCAAATTGGCATGGGCCGAACCACAAACTGGATCTTCATTGATCAAAAGTTTCGGGAAGAACGTCCGAGAGACAAAGTCGCAGTCTTGGCCGGCGGCTGTTACGATTACCCCTACACCTAGTGCTAGCTCGCTTAAAGCCGAAAAATTCGGTGTCAAAGTCGCCACCGTCTGTTCATCTTCTAATAAAAAGAACAGATCCCGGCCTAAACGTGCTTCTAAAATCTTCGCTCCTAGTACTTCTTCATAAACAGCTAATTGCGGCGTTGTTTCTGGTAGCAAGCTTGGAAAATCCAGATAATAAAAGTCCCCTTGCTTCGTTACATACAAATCCCCACTCTGGCTTTCAAAGTGGATGCGCTCTTTTGTAAAACCCTCGTATTGAAACAAGACAAAGGCCGTAGCCAAAGTCGCATGACCACAAAGGTCGATTTCTCGATCTGGTGTGAACCAGCGCAACTGATAGCTTTCTTGATTTTTGACAGTAAAGGCGGTTTCGGACAGATTGTTCTCAATCGCAATCTTTTGCATCTGCTCTTCCGGTAGCCATTTGTCCAAGACATACACGGCCGCAGGGTTGCCCTTAAACACTTGGTCTGTAAAAGCATCCACAATATAGTACGTAAGCTTCATTTTACCTTCCTCCCGTTTTTTGGAACAAATACTCGGCACAACACAAATCTTCAATCGCTAGTCCGACCGCATTAAAGACCGTAATCTCTAAATCGGAACTCCGACCTACCGTCTTTTCCGTCACCAATTCGCCCAAGGTTCCTTTGATTGCATCGGTGGTGATTACTCCTTCTTGAATTGGAAGCAAGAGATCGCCGCTTTCTCGTAAAGCCGCACCGTAGTCGTCTACATAGATTCGACTACCTTCCATCAAATGGCTGGTCAGTTCTCTAGTGGTTGGCGTGAAGGTCCCAATAGCATTGACGTGAGTCCCTGGGGCAATCCATTCGCCTTTTAAAAAAGGTTCTTTGCTAGAGGTCAGCGTACAGATAATCTCACTGTCACACACTGCGGCTTCCACTGTCGAGCAATGGAAAAATTTCAACTCTGGATAAGTTTGCCTCATTTGTGCCACGAATGCTTGACTACGGTCTTGATCCAAATCATAAACGAAAACTCGTCTTAACGGACGAACACTTTTAATCGCAGCTAAATGAGAGCTAGCTTGTTGGCCAGCACCAATTAAAGTCAAATTCATCGCATCGGCTTTTGCCAAATAATCCGTCGCTAATGCCGAAACGGCGGCTGTTCGAATCCAAGTTACCGCATTGGCATCAATCGCCGCCACTGGATAACCATTGGTACTTTCAAATAACAAAATTACTCCTTGATGAGATGGCAGTCCTTGGGTACGATTACCGGGAAAAGCCGTGATCATTTTGGCACCAAAAAACCGTTTTGAGCCCAAGTAAGCCGGCATCATAGCAAAGATATTTTGAGTACTACCATCTGGCAAACATTCTACCCTACGCTCACTTTGGCTGATTTGTCCTTGCTCATAATCATAAAAACAGCTCTTCATCACCTGAATCGCCTCGGAAAAAGACAACTGGTTAATAACTTCTTCGTATTTAATAAATTTCATATAATCCCTCCAGTGAGTTATCATACAAGAAGAATCTCATTCATTCAAAGGGATAATTGTATGGATTATAATTTTATCAAAATGTTGATTGCCAAAAAAGCTGCAACCAATATTTGGCTACAGCTTTCGGAACAAAGCGGCTCGACCTGTCAGCAAAGTCCTCGTAAGGCATTTTAACAGTCTTGAGCAAGTGTTACTTCAGTATTTTTTTCCAAATACCTGTTGATCGTCTCTTTGAGCAACCCATGAACCTTGTCTTCACTAAAGGACAAGCATTTTCCAGAGGCCAATGCCCCCACGCCAGATATCTGGATTAATAGCTGATCGTGAAGTTCTTCCATGGCACAATCGCTAAAATAACGAAAACGCAAGTCGCTACGTGTCAGTTCTTTAAAGAAGTTGATTGACAGGTCATACATCAATGGGCCATTCATGCATTCATTGATATAAAATGCCGTGTAGAGCCGTGGTTGCTCCATAGCAAATTGAATATAATTCAGACCAAAATCTACCAACCGATCTCCAGTTTTGGAAACAGTAAAAATCGTTTCTTGTAAGTTTGTGGCGATGGACTGGAGCAAACTATCTTTTAACCCTTGCATATTTTCAAACTCTAAATAAATTGGCTGAGTAGAAATCCCCATCTGGATTGCCACATTCCGAGCGGTGATGTGCCCAGCACCTCTAGTAACTAAGATTTCATAAGCCGCGTTTAGAATTAGTTCTTTTGTATAAACCTTCCGGCGCATAGTTTTAACTCTCTTTTCATTGTTTTTTTACTAATCAGGTGGCCTTTCGTTGCACTAAATGATTTGCAACAAAAGCCTCGCGACCTGACAGTTGTTTCTAATTGCTAAAATTATTTTGTATCGGAGTGATTTTGTTGACTTCTCCGCTTCCAAATCAGCCAGACTGCACCGGCCAAGATAATCAATCCGCTTAAAAACAGCAGTGAATTGTGCTTTTCACCAGTTTTTGGAAACAGTGGTTTCGTCTTCACTGGTTGTTTTTCATCGGGCTTCAACTTATTGACGAAGGCTTGCATTTCTACTAAGACTGGTTTGCCCGCAGCTTTTTCAGGAATCGTAAAGTTACGTACTTCCTCGCTTAATTGATACCCATTTGGTGCTTTCACTTCCACAAAAGCATAGGTTCCTGGAGCAAGCTGGTCTACTTTTATTTGACCTTTTTGATTGGAAACTAGTCCCGTTCGAACCGTTTTTCCGGCTTGATCGACAACTTTAAACTCGGCTTTCGCCAAAGGATTTTGGTCTTGATCCACTTTAATCAATTCAGCCGCCCCTTGGTAGTTCACCAGATTGCCCGTTACGAGCAAGTCACTTTGACCGTCTACTTCATCAGGGATGACTATCTTGATTGCCTCGGTATTGACAATGAAACCCTCGGGTGCTTCGGTTTCTACCAAGTAATAGGTGCCTGGTTGGATACCTTGGGCTTTGATATGCCCGTTGACAGCGTGTAATTCCGTCGTCTCTTTCCCTGCTTCATCGATCACAGTCACAGGCTGTTTTCCTTCTGGATCTTTGCCTAAGACAAAGGTTCCGCCCTCTAACAATTTTTCTTGATCATTGGACTTCGTAATGTCTAATTTTCCACGGTAGTTGACAATCTCGCCTAAATCGATTGTTTCAGGCTTGCCAAGTTGTTCGGTGATTTCAAAAGGCCGGGGCTGACTGTTTAAAACATATCCCGTTGGTGCCTTGGTTTCCACTAGGAGATACTTGCCAATACTTAAACCGGCCGCATACAGTTTCCCAGTTTGATCCGAAGTCAAGGTGTCCTGCTCATTTCCCTTTCGATCTGTAAAGGCGATTGGCCCTTGCCCTTGATTACCGTTTTGATCTTGCTCGTAGATTTGGAATTCAGCACCGGCTAACCCGTTTTCGACTAAGCCATCGCCATCTACTTTTTGAGCTATGATCTCCGCTTGATAATTTTCAAAATCAAGATGGTCGATTTCACCAGAGAAATCTGGATCAACGACAAAATAAATTGGTTGACTATTGATGATATAGCCTGGTGCTGCCGTTGTTTCTACTAATTTATACTGACCGGCTCCAAGATTTTCTAATGGCAAAATGCCGGACTCAGGAACCGTAACTTCTTGCAACAATTTTTCTTGTCCATCGACTAGTCGATAGAGATTGAATTTTGCACCGGCAATCGAACCTTTTTCGCCGACTTTTTGAATTTCTGCTTTCCCTTTAAAGTTTTGGAACTCGCCTAAATCGATGACAGCCGGTTTGCCTGCTGTCTTATCAGGAATCACTACTCTGATTGGGTAAGGATTGATTACATAGTCCGTACCATCTGGCAGACTTGGTGCTTTCGTTTCGACTAAAAAGTACGTGCCAGGAGCTAAGTCCTCAAATTCCATCCAACCGTCTGCTTCAGAAACCGCCGTTGCCAAAACATTTTGATCTTTGTCATACAACGTAAATTCTGCACCAGCCAAGGATTCGTGTTGCGTATCAACTTTTCTGATTTTGACGGCTCCTTGATAGTTGGTCAACGAACCGGCAGTAACCGTAACTGGCTCGCCTTCGCTCTGGGCTTCAATGGTGAAATCAATTTTTTCCGTGTTGAGAATATAGCCATCCGGTGCTTTGGTTTCTACGAATTGATACTTGCCTGGAGCCAAACCGGACACGGTGACTTTTCCTGACTCATCGGAAACTAAGTTGCTTTGAACCGTTTGACCATTTTCATCGATGACTTTAAAGATGGCTCCGGCCAATGAATTGCCTGCTTCATCTTCTTTTAATAAGCTTGCTGCACCTTGGTAATTAATCGCGGTGCCGGCTTCGATAACTACTGGTTGGTCTGTAGCCGCTTCGGCAATGGTAAACGGATAGGTGGTCGTATTTAAAACAAAACCATCTGGTGCTTTGGTTTCCACGAAGAAGTAATCTCCTGGTGCGAGGTCGCTGACGTTGACTTGTCCTTTATCGTCAGCTACTAAATCCGCTTGAACCGTTTTGCCTTGGCTATCAACTACTTTAAAGACCGCCCCAGCCAAAGGATTCCCTTCTTGGTCTTCTTTGATTAGTGATGCTTTTCCACGATAATCAATCATTTCCAAATTGATTTCCGGAATTTGATTTTGGTCATTTTTGCTTACGGTAAATTCGATTGGTTGCGTATTAATCAAATAACCGGCTGGTGCTTTGGTTTCAATCAAGCGATAGTGCCCCAGTGGCAAGCTTTCAATTACCAATTGACCTTGAGCATCGGTGATTAATTGCCCAGTAGAAACTGGTACCCATAAATCGCCTAATTGTTGTTCCAAACGAAATTCGGCATTTGCTAATTTCTCTTTGTGTTCACCGCTCTTAGTCAAGACGACCCGATTTGGAGTATTGACGATGTTCGTTGGCGAAGCGCCCTCCACCGTAGTCTCCTTCGTAACAGAAATCTTACGTCCTTGCACTAAATCATCGGGAATCGTATATCCGTCTGGAGCCACTGTTTCCACCAGTAGGTAATCACCCATTTTCAAATTCCCAAAGGTAATTTGACCATTGGCATCGACATCTCCTTCTCTGAGAATCTGCGTCTTTTCCAGATTCCATAGTTGAAAATGAGCTCCCGTTAAAATCGTTGACTGATCACCAGCTGTTTTTTGTAACGTGATCAACCCTTTAGTCCCTGAAGCGGAACCGCCACTATGATCGATTTCAACCTCGATGTCCTCGCCGCTTTCGTCTGTAACAGTCTTTGTTCCTTCCCCGGTAATGCTGGCTTCATTGGTAACCGTATCGTTTTGCCCCGTAGATGAAGAATTGATCAGCGCCCGGTATTCCATATAATAAGCTTGATCAATCTCATGTAAGAAACTGACAGTCAGCACTTGATCACCAGTGATATTGTCAGTTGTCAACTCCAGCGTATAATCCACGCCCTCTGTCAATACAACCGATTTGTCCGGTGTTACGGTGCCATCGACCGCAACCGTTGTGCCATAAAGCTTGATTGAATCTTGATCTACAATTTGATTGTTGGATGGTTTATCAGTGACGACGACATTGTTCAAAACGGATTGAGCCGCATTGATCATAATATGCCAATTCACGTAATTCGGATCGCTTTCATCCTGTTCCCCGGATTTTTGCATGTGGTTGCCCCCGTTATTAACGGATACTTCCCCGACCACGTCACGATCCTCGCCATCGTTGGAATAGGTTGCATGGTTGTCATATTCCCCGGATGCTTCAATTACCTGACCTACTAATGAAGTTTCAAACTCAATTAAGTAGGTATGCTGGCTTAAATCTGGGAATCGAATATCGATAGTTTGTTTATTGTTCACAGCCGGCTCGGTTACGGAAACCATGCGATCGTTATCCGGCTCTTCATCATCTTTCACCACAACCCCACTAGGGTCGGTATGAGCTTCGTAAACTTTTAAAGTACCAGCAACATATCGCTGGTTGTCTTTGATTGGATCGGTTAAGAAAGCTTGTTCCAAGAGCTGACCGCTGAGATTGACCGCAATCTGCCATTTGATTGTCTTAGTTTGCGCATTGTAGCTACCACTCTTTTGCGCATTCAAAGCATAGTCGGGATTGGGTTCAAAATCATCTTCATCTTCAGAATGATGGTGATCGCCATTTTCCGAAGTCCAATCTGCTTCCACGTTATTCGTAAAGTGACCGCCATTTGGCTGATTAGGATCCAGCAGTTTGGCATCAAAATACGTCGTGTACTTCACGGTAAAAGCTTCATTTGTCGGATTGTACTTCCCGATAAATTTCAATTCAAAACCGGTTTGTTGACTTTGCGCATCCAGCGTCGGTACTACCGTGTAGTCAACGCCTTGGACTAATTCCACACCAGAAGAACTAGTCACGGTCATCTTGTACCCATCACGTTCCGGGTTTTGCACTAGTTGCAATCCAGGGACTGGTGAAAAGTGATCCGTTAAGACTAGATCATGCATTTCATAGTGATTTTTATTAACTTGAATTACCCAGTCGACGGTCTTGTTTTGATAGTCAATACTGTTGGAATCCAGATTTTTGATGACATTTTGTTGTTCTGCAGTACCATTATCTTCATCGGTTTCCCCAGTGTCGACTTCGACTTTATTGGTAACGTCGGTTGGATCCGTAACGGTCCCATCGACTTTGGTTTTGTAAACTACTTTATAAGCACTATCGATATCATGCAAAAATTCGATAACAAAGCCGTCACCATTTGGATTTTTGACAAGCTTGTAATCTTCGCCTTCTTTTAATGGCGTATTCCCTTGAATCTCTTCACCGTTCGGTCCAAAGGTAATCGGATAGATCACTGGATCTTCTGATAGCGCCATATTACTACTCATGCTATCGGTAATCACAGCATCATCTTGATCAATTTCTTTTTCACCGTAGTTGTATTTGATTTCCCAGGTGAATTCTTGATTGTCTGGATCATAGCCGACTTGATTTTTCTCTAACATTTTGCCAAAGGTGTTGCTGACCGAAGCTTCAGCATCCAAGCCCTCGGTATTATCCTTATCGGTTAAGGTTGCCTGATTGTTAAAGGTGACATCGCCGCCTTCTTCCGGGATAGCATCTTCATCAATGCTCGTTACATACTCGATCCGATAAGCTGCATTGGTTTCCCCTTTAATCGTCACATTACCATTAGCATCTACCGTATACTCATCCGAAGACAATTCGCGACCAACCTTTTCCACAGTTCCATCTAAATTCATCACCAATTCGTAGACCTTTACGGATTCATAAGTCAGTCCTTGTGGCCAGTTTTCGGTGATCGTTGGATCCGTCAACTCGTTCATCCCTTGGTTGAAATCCACTTCCCAAGTGACTTCGGTAGGATTCGGGGTCCGATCAAAATGGCCGCTTTTGGCGATAGCCGTATCGGTAGCCGGTTTGACTTCGACGCCAATCGGGGGCAAGTTGTCTTCTGTTGGAAACGTAATTTCGTGTTCCCCAGGACCGTCGATATGAGTCGTATCAAACTCTGTACTAAAATCAAAGCTCCCACTAATATCGATTTCATCGGTCACATTTTCATTGAACGTGATCACCACTTGACCATTTTCATCCATTGTATAGGTGGCATAAACAGTGCCATCTGGCCCTTTTAATTCCCCGGTTTGACCTGCTTTTGGTTTCACCCCTTCAGGCAAATTAAAAGTAAACTGATCACCAGGTTTAATCTGTTCCCGCACTTCTTCCGGGATTGACCACTCATAGTGAATTCTAACTTCGGCATCTGCCGGAACCGGTGGCTCTAATTGATTGCCATCTCGGTCGTAATAAGTAGCGTCTGCACTGTCGATAATCGTTCCTTCACCATTCGGGAAATAATCCCGAATGTCATTGCCCGATTCAGCCTTTTCAATATCTGACTCTTTTTCAGGAGCCGTTTCACTAGAACTAGCTGTCGTTTCTGTCGTAGCTTCCGACGTACTGGCTTCTGTTTCTGAGCTAGCTTCTGTACTGGACTCTGTGCTTTCGGTTGTTTCTGTCGTTATCGTGGTTGCCTCCGTGGCAGACGACTCTTCGGTAGAACTCGCTACCGTGGACTCGACTGTACTCACTGGAAGATTCACGGGCAATTTCTGTTGATCCAACTGAACCACAAAAGCATTACTTACAGTAGTAGGATCTAATTTTACTGACAGGGCAAAGGTTCCTTTTGTCCCCGCCGGTAATACTAGTTTTAAGGCTGTGGCCTGTGCACTAAAAGTGGCACTCCCAACCCCAAGTGCTTGAGTAGCCACTGGTAAAAAGGCCACGCCCCCACTCAAAGTCACCTGCTTTTCAACCGTTTGAGTGTTCTCTGCAACTTGTCCTTGCAGTTCTAGGCTTACCTCCTCCTCATGCTTTGCGACCGTAGCTTTTGTAATCGTGACCCCTGACGCTTTTTGATCCACAGTCTCTGCCAAAGCAATTACTGGTGCAAAAGTCTGTAAGATGACTAGCAAAGCCATCAATTTGTAAATCATTTTTTCCAACCTTTTGTTCTTCATTCATATCTACCTCCTTTTTTTAATCGACAAAGTCAATTTGCGCATCTTTTATTGGGAAACTTCCCGATACGCAATTGATTTATTACCCCTATTTCGTTCGCAACTACTTTTATTGCAGTCTAAACGAACAGCTAAGAAATACATTTCGCAGAAAATAAATTACAATTTTGAAATTTTTCCCTAACGAAAGCGGCACTTCCCTAGTAGCTTATGTTAATAGTAGAAACGCGGTCATTCAACGAATAAATTGTATGGGATACAATTCAATCACAAAGAAACAGCAGCTATTTTAGTAACAAAAAAATTTGGAAAAATAAAACTCAGGCCTTTTTTTACCATACGAAAAAGACCAACAGGTTTTTTAAAAAACTTGTTGGTCTTTATAATTGACTCTATAACTTAATTGAAAATAAAAAGGTTTCGACTTCTTGGTAATAGCCACTTTTGTCCTTTTTTAAGGCCTCTCCATGCTCGGCCCCTGATACCAAGAACAGATGGTTATGTGAATTATTGCCCTTAGCCGCCGCATAGAGCCGCTTGCCCATGGAGGTTGGTACAAAATGATCCTGAGTGCCGTGAATAAATAAAATCGGCAACCGCGATTTTTGTACTGCTTGTAAAGCATCTGCCTCTCCTAAAAAGTAACCCGCTCTAAATTTAGTCACAAGACTGGTGATTGGAATCGAAACAATGGCCGGAATTTTAGGAAACATCTGTCGCTGTTGATAAGCCAACTCTTCTTTTGCAGTCGTATAACCACAATCCTCAATGACGCCTTTGACTTGACTGGGTAACTTTTCTCCCGCGGTCATCATAACCGTGGCTGCTCCCATACTGACACCAAATAAAATGATTTTCGAATCGCTACCTTTTTTTTGAATGACCTGATTAATCCAAAGCTGATAGTCTTTTCTTTCCGCCCAGCCAAAGCCAACATAGTCCCCTTCGCTCTCCCCATGACCCCGGGCGTCTGGCAGAAGAACATTATAGCCTAAATCATAAAACATCCGCGCATACAGTCCCATATCTTGCCGACTTCCCATATAGCCATGGGCGATAATGACCGTTTTTTCCGAATGATTTTCCAGATAGTCACTCTTTAACAACAAACCATCAGTAGACTCTTGCGTCCACAATGTCTTTTTCACTTCATTTTTATACCAATTTAGCGCCTCATAATTAGGATTTTCGGTATCCAAGGAGACCCCTTGGGGAATAAAATCTTTGGCATCATTCTTAATTGCATAATCATAGAAATAATTCCCGATAATCAGCTCGATTACTCCGCTTGCCAAAACAAGTACCAAAACAATAGACAACATCTTTTTCAATTTACTCCTCCTTAAGCAAGTCGATAATAAAGTTCCCCTCTCACCTATGCAAAGAAAAGCCACTTGCGATAACGGCGAGAACCATGGTACAAAACAGCCATCACTACTTACTTGGAACCAGTTGAAAGTCTGCTTCTAATTGCGAAACCGTCTGCCGAGTGAACTGATCAAAATCCACCAGATTTTGCCGACTAGTCACGTTGTCATCCCATTTAAAATGATTCAAAAAAGACTGTTGGATATCGACATAAGCACCGACACCGTCAGGAAATAGCCAGTACTTGACTATGTTGACGAAGCTTTCAGGAATTTCTTGATTGTTCTCATCAAAACTATTATGCATCGGATAATAGTTAATAACGAGTCCGGTCTGTGTTTCACCAATTGCCTTTTGGGGAATTAATTTTAAGAAGGAACCTGATTCTTTCATCTCTTGCATATCGACGCTTTCAATCAAATTTCCCGTCATCCGTAACATAATATAAGCAGTAGTATCAAAACCAGCCGCTTCATCATATTCATATTTTTGAGTAGTCGAATTGAAACGGCTAGGTACTTGACGCGTAGCAATCTGGTAAGAAATGACATTTTCGACCGAATTGTAGCCTTCAGCCGGAGTAATTTTATTTTGATTCAAATTATTTTCGGCAATCGTTGCATCACTGACTTGCAAAGTATAGCCATTTCCAAAGTCCACCTCAGTCGCTGTACTACTCATTTTATAAGGTTGGCTTTTTTGATAGTTCGGTTGTGTGCGCAACAGGAGATTCTCTTTAAAAATATCATGAGAAACAAAGGGTTGCTCCGCTTCTAGTCGATCCAATTTTTTTTGCGCTACCGAAAAAATAACCGCACTTGAAACCATGGTAATTCCCGCAGTGACAAAAGGAGCCGCCAAAGCGCAACTAATCGCAATCAAAGCAATCAGTGTCAAGTGCTTATTGCGTTTATTTTCAAACATCCTGAACGGAATCTTTTCAAAAAGTTCATCATACAAATCCGAAAACGTCTCTTCTTTTTTCATCAGTCGCTTCCCTTCTCAACAACAGTCAAGTCAGTCTGGGCATCTTGCACCTGTTCTTCACCAATCGGTAAAAAATCGTCCACGATAATTTGACTGAATTCTGCAATTAATCCCTCTAGATTGTGCTTTTGCTGATGCCACTCACCTGCTGCTAAAGGAACGCGCATAAAGTCTTGATAGTGGGAAAGCGCGTTGATAAACCCTGGTAAATCACGATAGAGAAAGTCACCATACTGAGTGAGTTGTTGTGGTTCTTTCATTAAATATTGGAAAATACCTTTTGCCGCTTCCAGTCCCGCTTTCACTTTTCCTTGCTGACTGGATTTTGCTAGTTTCCGGTAACAGTCTTCTCCTTGAATAATCTGCACCTTCGCCTCAGCCATCGCGTTTTTAAATACATTTAAATCACGCTCACTTAACTTATTGCACTCTTTATAGTCCGCTAATTTCGCCAGTTGCAGCCGACGCTTTTTCCAGCGATCCGTAATTTGAAATGTGACAAAAGCTAAAATTCCAAACAAACTGACAAACACTACCACAAAGTACATCATTTTTTTCTACTCCATTCTGGCCAATCACACTTCTACGCCCAAACTAACGAACCCGCGCTGTAGCTAAATCCAAATTTGAAACCTACAAAGCCTTTTTTCACGATAGTATGTGAATAATAGCGGTTTGCTACTGCCAAATCAATCGGAAAAATATATGCCATACAATTCTTGATACTGTCAATGCTTTCGCAATTTCAGAATAAAAGCATTTCCTTCCTCTACAGTCAATCAGTGTTATGTTATTAACTAAAGGATTATCCAAATATCGCACTTTTTTTATGCACATCTGTTGAATATATAATAAATTGTGTTATCCTTTTTATGAACCAATCAATAAAGGAGGGTAAATTAGTCATGAACATCAGTTATTTATTTTTCACTTCATTGTTGCTCACCGCACCTATTATTGGCCTAAGTACTACGGATGAAAGACCGCAATCAGGCGCAACACAGCAAACTGAACTAAACGCATTACCAAGATCCAGTTGGGGGAACGTAAACGTAATTACCTTTGTTGGGGACGATGCCAACTTTAATTCTGGGGTAAAAAAAATGAAACCTGGTCAAACCGTTACAGTTAAAGCAACCGTTAACTTTTCGGGAGATCTTGCTGCCATTAATCAAGCAATGGTGGAATTCGACAATGTGGATCCTGGTTTACAAATTAATTATGATAACAATTTACAGGTCGAAGGTCAGCATGCAACCTTCACATTTACAATTATGTTAACCTCTACGGTCGACAAAGCTTACCTCTTCACTGTTAAAGTACTTGATAGCGTGGAAGACGATAACCATTTGACCCCCTATTCAGAAACCCAAACCATCGTGCTAGATAATACTACCGAAACTAGCTCTACTGATTCTAGTTCGTCTGAATCCAGCTCCACAGGCTCCAGCTCTACGGATTCCAATTCATCAGATTCCAGTTCATCAGATTCCAGTTCATCAGATTCCAGTTCATCAGATTCTAGTTCATCAGATTCTAGTTCATCAGATTCTAGTTCATCAGATTCTAGTTCATCAGATTCCAGTTCATCAGATTCCAGTTCATCAGATTCCAGTTCATCAGATTCCAGTTCATCAGATTCCAG
>NZ_JBMRGR010000020.1:0-37167 GCF_049384045.1 Enterococcus diestrammenae | reverse complement strand
CTCCTCATATTTAGCAATAAGCTAAGTATAAAGGAGGAGTGATTGGTAGAAAATGCGTTGGATTATTTCTCGCTTACTTTAAAAAACTTGGTGTCCTTACTCATTTGCGAATAAGAACACCAAGTATCAGGGTACCTACTTATGAGCGTCATCGGTCAATGTCACCTAAATGATCGAGATGATATCAGCGACCCCAGTTTTTCTTAATAAGCCCGGGCAATCCACACCGTGTATTTCGCAGGTTTACCGCTAACGATATCGACGGTTTTTTCCGTTGGTGCTTCAAAAGGAATATTCCGGGTGGTAAAACCAGTTTCTTCTTTGATTTTGGCTTCGGTTTCTTCGGTGCCATCCCAGCCAATCAGAACAAAGCCAGTTGGCCGTCCTTCATTTTTGCAGGTTTCGATGTGTTCTTTTAGTTGGTCCAAAGTATCGATGTCATAGTGTTCATTTGCTTTATTGCGGGCCCGCGCAGCTTCTAGCAACCGTTTTGGCATGATGGCTAGCTGTTCTTCTACATAGGCAGCTAAGTCCTCAAAGGTCACGGCGGTTTTTTCGCTTAAGTCACGAATTTTCACCATGACATGTCCGTTTTCCAAATCTCGTGGGCCGCATTCGATTCGCAGACAAGCCCCTTTAAGTTCCCATTCGTTAAATTTGTAGCCAGGTGAATTGTCCGTATCATCCAAACGGACGCGATAACCAGCTTTTTTGAAAGAGGCAAAGAGTTCGTCTAGTTTTTCCATGATGGCAGGGTTCTTTTTCCATGGGCCGACTGGCATCAAGACAATCTGTGTAGGGGCAACGGTTGGTGGGAAGACCAGCCCGTTGTCATCTCCATGAGTCATAATCAGTGAGCCTAACAAACGTGTTGAAACGCCCCAAGAGGTAGTATGGACATAAGTGTGTTGGTTTTCTTTGGTCAAGTAAGTGATGTCGAAAGCTTCCGCAAATTTGGTCCCAAGATAATGGGAAGTTCCGGCTTGCACCGCTTTGCCATCTTTCATCATAGCTTCGATGGAATAAGTATCCACGGCACCGGCAAAGCGTTCCGAAGGGGTTTTTTGGCCTTTGTAAACTGGAATGGCCAGAAATTCTTCTGCCAAGCGGGCATATTCATCTAAAATACTCATGGTCCGATGGCGGGCGTCAGCTTCGTCTGCATGGGCAGTGTGACCTTCTTGCCATAAAAACTCTGAGGTGCGTAAGAAAGGCAGTGTTTTCTTTTCCCACCGGAAGACGTTGGCCCATTGGTTGATTTCGTAAGGCAGATCCCGATAAGAGTTGATCCAGTCAGAAAAAGCGGAACCGATCATCGTTTCAGAAGTTGGGCGCAGTGCTAGGGGTTCTTCTAATTTTTCGTTACCGACTTCTGTTACCCATGGGAGCTCAGGGGCGAATCCTTCGATGTGATCCGCTTCTTTCATAAAGAAGTTACGAGGGATTAGCATCGGAAAATAGGCGTTGCGGATATCTTCTGAACGTAAAAATTTGTTGAATTCTTCTTGGATGTGTTCCCAGAGTTCATAGCCGTCTGGACGGAAGATGATGGAGCCTTTGACCGGGGAGTAGGCCATCAGTTCTGCTTGTTGAATCGTTTGGACGTACCATTCAGTGAAGTCGTTGGTTTGCTTTTCAGCCATTGTGTTTCCTCCTTAAAATAGACAGTGGTGAGTTCTTGGGGGGTGGTTTGAAAAAATAAAAAACACGCATTTCCTCCTTAAAAAAGGACGAAATGCGTGTGACATTCGCGGTACCACCTTTGTTGACCGAAAGTTTTCGGTCCCCTCGACAGAGCGTTAAGGGGCTCTTCCCCGATCGTTTGTAGCGATCTTGACGTGGGTAGGTTCCTTGGGCCAGCGGGTATCACCTTTTCAGCGGGCAGGCGACTCTCTAAAACCATGGAGCAAGTACTATTCCAACTGCTTCTATGCTACTGGCAATCAAAGGAAAAAGCAAGTATTAATTCTTTGGAAAAGAAAATACTTGCTTTTAACTGAGATTTTAGACAGATAAGGTGATGGCGACACTGTCGGTTTTCTCGGTATTGCTTTTTTTGAGAGCGCCGGCGTACTTCTTGGAGATTTTTTCCAATACCCAAAGATCGAATTCTTCTTTTTCTGGTAGATCGGTATTAATCCCCCGGTCGAAAATATTTTCATAATAATTGGCGGTATGTTCACAATAAAAATGAATTTTTCCTTGGTCACAATAGACTTGCAAGGTAATCTTTCGTTGACTGGGATCAGTGATGGCGTAAGTCTCCCGAAAGGCATGTTCCAATAAATGAGCAAAAAGTTTCGTCAAATCAGTATCTGTGATGGCGATAGTTGGTGGCAAGACGATGTTAAAGCTGGTATCGATACTACGCTTTTCCGCCAATTTTTGATAACGAGACAAAATTAAATTGGTCAAGGAGTGCTCAGTAAAGCGAGGCAAGCCGTCCATTCGTTTGGTATCTTCCATCAATTCAGCTAAATATTCTTGGGTGCCGGTAAGGTTGCCATCTTCCACCAATAGTTGCATCATTTGTAGATTTTTGCGAAAGGCTTTTTTGATTTGTTCCACTTCTGTTAAGTGATGGTTCATTTCTTCGCGGCTTTCTTCTAACAAAGCAGTTTTGACTTCTAGAAAGTTCATCTGCTTGCGGTTTTTTTCTTCATTGGTCAAAAATTCGGATACTGTATAGATGAAAATTACCAGTAAGATAACAATGAAGAACAGGCCACTAAAGTTAATGTGGTTGTAAGGCGTGCCCATGATTTCCATAATATACAAAAAGCAGTGAGCCAAGGCGACTAAGACAATCCAGGGGGTACAAAAGACATAGAAACGGTTCTTTTGATGGCTTTCACAGATTGCGGCAATGGTGATGGCTAGTGTACCGAAGAGATTCACAGCATCAATCCAAGGCTTAATTTCTGGCATATCCAATGGGGTGAAAGCCACGCTAATTAACAGTGATAGACTAAAAATCAGATGTGGAATTACCCAATATTTATAATATGTATTCATTACGGTCATCTTGTGGCAATAATAGACAATCAGAAATAACGGGCTCAAGGCAGCCAAAATAATCGCTACCGTGGAGTTGACGATGGGACTAAACAACAAGCCGGCTACGATATCGCTAGCGGCTGCTTCCAAACCAATCGTCATGGCAAATGCCGCCAGAAGTAACAGTTGAACATCCAAGCGCTGTTGTTTTTTTAGCGTACGTCCGACGATTAACAGCAAGACGACGCTGATGCTAATCCCTAAAATCATCATCAATACTTGTGGAATTGAAAGGGTAAAAATATAGGCCATCAAGGAATTGGCTTCACCCACAAAAACTCGTGCCGGCAACCCAGAGTAGCTTTGATAAGGGCTAGCGACTTCGATTTTTAGAACGCTACCCAAATAATCGGCAGGAAGCTGGATTTCTTTTAAGGATTTCCCAGGATTATCACTGGCTAGTCGACCAGTGGAGGTGGGGGTGTATTCATAAATCAGGCGATCATCGATGGTTACTTTAATCCATTGGTGATTGCCTTGAATGAGTAACATCGGGTTTTCCACTTCTGTCTTCATTTTCCGTTCCATCACCATGATTTGATTGGGGCGGATTTGTGGTAAATGTTTGACATAGCGACTCTTAAAGGTGCTGTCTGGACTGTTTTTGGGATAATAAGTCCACGTCTCAGTAATTTCAGCAACTTGATTTTGGCTAAAAGGATGACTGAAAGCATAACAAAAGAAGCCGATAACCGTCAGACACAAAGCCACGACGGATGCAAAGCCGAGCTTGCGCAAGCTACCGTTTGCTTTTAGCTTTTCGTAGTTATTTAAAGATTCCATAAAATAAAAAACGCTCCTTTCGCTATCAGTTTATTTTCTTTTCTACTATAAGTCAATATCAGTAATTTAATAACGTTTGCTTTGTTTTGAAATGAGAGGAAAGGATTAAAAAGATTAAAATAAAACACAAATTTTAGTTGTAAGTATTCGTTTTTCATTATAATATAATAAACGCACAGAAACTTTAGTGGGTCCTGTTAAGGGATGATTTTATTGCTAATTATCGCGATATTAAATTACAAATACTAAGATGATCTAGGGAATGGAGGGGCCGCGTTGGCGAAGATAAAACACATTAAAACTATCAGCTCCTTTGTATTAATTTTTTTGATGGCCATCGTTTTGTTAGTGACCTTGATTCCCCATCTTTTTGGACTCAATATTGCAGTTATTCGGGACAATGCCATGCAGGGGAGTCTTCCTAATGGTAGCCTGATTTTTGTTAAAACGACACCGGTTGCTGAAATTCAAGTGGGGGATTTGATTACTTACTATAGGGGGGAAGGAGAAGATATTTTGACGCGGCGGGTCGTGGCGATGGACTCTCACCGACAAACCTTTTATACAAAAGGTGATCGCAATTCCCAAGCAGAGGAAGGATCGGTTGACCAAAGCCAATTGATTGGGCAACCAACCTTTCACTTGCCATATTTTGGATTGGTGGCGACGAAAACTTTCTTGTTGGTGGGCCAAATTCTGTTTTGGATTGCGGCTCTGACCATTACTTTTACCACCATCACTACTTTGATTCGTCAGTCTCGCCCCCTCAAAAAACAGGATGATCCTTGGCTGTTTGAGGATAAAGAACAGTGAGAGGATTGCGTCAAAGCTCAGGTTTGTCTATAATGAAGCTGTCGTTTGCTGACGGCTTTTTTTATTTGGCTAAATTTACTGGCCGCAAGCTTGACAGCTTGTCGGGCGTTTAAAACTGGCAAAAGTCGGTTTAGAAAGGAACAGAAATGCAAAATGAAATGATGCACCGTCCAGTGGTGAAAAAAGAATTAGTGGCATATATGCGTCAACGCCAAAAACCATTAACCGGAGAATTGGGAAAACTAGAAGGAGAGGCCAATCGTCGTGGGGTTCCGGTAATTCCACACGAAACAGTGGTCTTTATGGAATTTTTATTAGGACAACTACAACCTCAACATGTTTTAGAAATTGGTGCCGCGATTGGCTTTTCCGCAAGTTTGATGGCTCAGTTTGTCGGGGAAAACGGGCATGTTACAACTATTGATCGCTATGACGTGATGATCAAAGAAGCCAAAGCCAATTTTTCTCGGCTGGGGCTGGAGGATAAGGTGACTTTATTAGAAGGGCAAGCCGCTGATATTCTACCTACGTTAACGGGGCCTTATGATTTTATCTTCATGGATAGTGCTAAATCCAAATACATCGAGTTTTTACCTGAATGCCTGCGGGTTCTTCGCAAAGGCGGGGTGCTGATGGTAGATGATATCTTCCAAGGGGGGACGATTTTGGATGCTACCGAGGATATTCCTCGTAAAAATCGCGCCATTCACCGCAAACTGAATGCCTTTTTGGATCTGGTAATGAGTCACCCGCAGTTGACTTCGACGTTGGTTCCATTAGGGGATGGGCTTATTTTGATCACCAAAGACGTAGAGGAAGTCAGCTTTGAGGAGCAAGCAGAGACGACGGAACAATCAGAATAGGTACTTGTCCGTTGTCATTTTGGCCCACAAAAAAGCCCTTCTACTGAGAAGATAGAAGGACTTTTGATAAGCTATTAAAACATCGCAGGAGGGGTTCGAACCCCCGACCGTCCGCTTAGAAGGCGGATGCTCTATCCAGCTGAGCTACTGCGACATACTGGCAACATGTTTCATTATAGAAAACGGCCAACTTGTTGTCAAGAAAATGTGAAAAAAGTCCTGGGTAAGCCACTATTCTTGGCTCACCCAGGACTTTTTCGCTTTTGCGAGGCTAAGATGCTGACGGGGTTATTTAATCAAGCGAATCCGATAAGCTTCAAAATACAGGGGATCCTTGCGTTTTTTGAAAAAGGCGTAAGTTCCCATAATCAGTGCGCCAGCTGTGTTGGTAAACATATCACCCATCGTATCCATCAAAGCTGCACGACCAATCAAGGCGGGGCCGCTGTTGTCCGGTGAATCCAAGTAGCGTTGCAGGTTCATATTCGCCACCGTGTCACAGAGAAATTCCCAAAATTCCCAAAAGACACCACAGACGCCAGCAAAAGCAAAACCAAAGATTAAAAAGAGCCAAGGGGAGACATCACTAATACTCTTATCTTTTAAAAGTAAGCCACAGATGCCATAGCCTAATGCGGTTAATAGCATTGGGCTGACCCCATGAAGCAGTTTATCCCAGCCGGGAATAAAACGGATCAAATGAAGGCAAGTGCCTAAAAAGACGGAGAGGCCTAAGAAAAACCAGTAGAAGTAGATGATGGTCACTGGCAATTGCACTTTTAGAAATTTCCGAATCAGTTGCGGAAGATAGATTAAGGCGATACCGGCGAGACATTCCAGTATCACGACTGCCATTTCTCCCCGAGGCAGGCGTGCGGTAATCAATTCGTAGAGGTTAAAGAGAAAGACGAGAATGCCAAATATTGTAAAGGCTTGTTGTATCTTTTTTTGAGTAATCATTTGTGAGCTCCTTCTTGTTTTCTTGATTTTATCACAGATTGCCAAAGAGGGAAAAAAGGAAGCTAGCATCAGAGCTAAGCAGTCGTTACTTAGCTGACAGTCTCTCCGTCGCCAGTCTGATTTTTTGTTGGGGGCGTTTATGCTATAATCTGTTTTAGTGGTTAAATTATAAGCGTGAAAGGAATTGCCATGATTTCAATTACAATGTTGTCGCGAGCAGATACGGTCAAAGGTCAAGGGGTAGGCAGTGCCTACAATGAGCTGGTGCGTATGCTGCAAGAACGTTTTTCAGATGAGTTTAAGATCGAGATCAATTCGGCTAAAAAAGCGGATGTTTCTCATTATCATACAATCAATCCAGAGTTTTATCTCTCCACCTTGACACCGAAAAGTCGAGGAGTCAAAGTTGGTTATGTTCATTTTCTACCAGAAACCTTAAAAGGAAGCATTGATTTATTTAGGCCTTTTCAAAAAGTCTTTGATTGGTATGTCATGTCCTTTTATAAACGCATGGATATCTTGGTCGTGGTAAATCCGAGTTTTATCCCGGAACTGGTAGCAGCGGGAATCCCAGAAGAAAAAGTCTGCTACATCCCCAATTTTGTGTCCACGGAGGATTTTTATCCTCAAACAGCGGCTGAGAAAAAAGAGAAAAGACAAGAATTGGGCTACGCTACCGACGACTTTATCGTTTTAGGTGTGGGACAGATTCAAAAACGCAAAGGCTTAGACGACTTTATCCAACTAGCCAAAGATCACCCGGAAATGCAGTATATCTGGGTAGGGGGCTTTTCTTTTGGGAAAATCACCGATGGCTATGAGGACTACCAAGAAGTCTACGAAAATCCCCCGGCAAATTTGCGTTTCACCGGGATTATCGATCGCAATCAGTTGGTAGACTACTATAATATGGCGGACGTTTTCTTGTTGCCGTCATATAATGAATTATTTCCTATGAGTATTTTGGAATCTTTTAGCTGTCACACACCGGTATTAGTAAGAAATCTAGACCTTTATGAATCGGTGATTTCTGGCTATTACATGGGGGCGGATGATCGCCAGCAGATGTCGGAGAAGTTGACAGCTCTGCGACAAGATCCTAGTCAATTAGACGAATATGCCCAGTTGTCAGCCAAAGCTGCGTTGCATTATTCCGAAGACAATGTGGCAAAGATTTGGCATCGCTTCTATACTGATTTGGCAGCAGGACAAAAGCTAACACTAGATCCGGATAATCGGGAAGTACAGCCCTAGAGCCTGTCGCTAATGATCTTCTTACTGACCGGCGAAAGGCCAAGATTCTTTAGAAATGGGTTCTTTGGTAAGTTGCGATAAGGTTTTAGTTTTTGGTGACGAATAGTTTTGAAAGTTTTCACGAAACAACGACAACTTGCAGTTGACTTGTCGTTGTTTTTTTGATACATTATTCTTGTTGTAATTGTGGGCACCACAGCTACAACCGCACAGAGCAAGTACTAAGCAATGGCGATGCAAGTCTTCATTCACTTGGGATGGCGAGTCTAAGTCTAAATAAGGAGGTGCTTTTGAGTATGTACGCAATCATCAAAACTGGTGGCAAACAAGTCAAAGTCGAAGTTGGTCAAGCAATCTACGTGGAAAAATTGAACGTGGAAGCTGGCGAAAAGGTTACTTTTGACGAAGTGATCTTGGTAGGTGGCGAATCTACGAAAGTTGGTGCTCCAACTGTCGCAGGCGCAACTGTTGTAGGGACTGTTGAAAAACATGGCAAACAAAAGAAAGTCGTGACTTTCAAATACAAACCTAAAAAACATTCACACCGCAAACAAGGTCATCGTCAACCTTACACTAAAGTTGTCATCGATGCCATCAACGCATAATTTTTTAAGAAAAGCAGGTTGAACTATGATCATAGGGACATTCAAACGCAATGATTCCGGTCGTATCATCTCCTTTGAACTGACAGGCCATGCCCAATCCGGTGAATACGGAAAGGACCTCGTCTGTGCCGCTGTTTCGGTCTTAGCCATCAGCACAGTCAACGGAATTGATGCCATTGCAGGGGTTACTCCTGCGGTGGATGCCGATGAAGACGGTGGCTACCTCTACGTGGAGATGCCGAAAGATACTACCCAAGAACAAAACAACATTATGACCATTTTGTTGGAAAATCTTTTGTTAGGTCTTCAGGCCGTTCAAGCGGAACATAGCCAATATCTGCAATTAAAAACTATCACGAAATAAAAACTATCACAGGAGGTGCTTTTCCATGTTGATGAAAATGAACTTACAATTCTTCGCCCACAAAAAAGGGGGCGGTTCTACTTCCAACGGCCGTGACTCTCAATCCAAACGTTTAGGTGCTAAACGTGCGGACGGTCAAACGGTGACTGGTGGATCTATCTTGTATCGCCAACGCGGCACAAAAATCTATCCAGGTGTAAACGTAGGTATCGGCGGTGACGATACTTTGTTTGCTAAAGTTGACGGTGTCGTACGTTTCGAACGTAAAGGCCGCGATAAAAAGCAAGTTAGCGTTTATCCAGTAGCTGCTGAAGCTTAATGAACTGATGGCTCCGATCCTTGTTAAAGGGTCGGAGCTTTTTTGGTAGATAAAGAACTTATAAAAATTAAGCGCCAAAAAGGGTGATGTCTCAGGTATTAAGTGGTATATTATGTCGCCATTGTGATGTCACAAAAAAGATGCTGACACCTTTTTAAGGAAGCAAGACCGGTCTGATTTTTACTTTTTGGGGGTGAAGTAGGTGATTGTTTGGATTATCTGTTTTCAAAGTCATCCTCTTTTAAAACGTCAGACATGGTTGAAAAACGAAGGGATGCCTAGACGCTGTGCCCCTGCAAAAATACTTTTTCGGGGAGAATTGGGGCGCTGGGGCGTTTCTGTTTTTAAAGTAGGAAATTACGGGTGCCAGTAGTTTTGATACCCAGAATAGGAGAAAATTTGGTAAACTAGCTCCAGAGGTGAACTGTATGGAAGAGTATAAAAAATGCCGAGAGTCACGAGTAATTCAGACGCATCGGATTTTTCCTTTTGATTTGAATCCCTTTGGCTTTTTATTTGGGGGGAAGCTAATGACGATGATTGATGATGCCGCCTCGATATCGGTTACTCGGCATTGTCGCAGAGGAGCGGTGACGGCGTCCTTGGATAGCTTAAATTTTCTGCAGCCGTTACACGAAAACCATTCTGTTTGTGTGAAATCCTATGTCTCCGGCGCCCATCATAAATCGATGGAAGTGTTCGTTAAAATTATCGGTGAAGATCTGGTGACGGGAGAACGGTATTTGGCGGCAACCTGCTTTACCACTTTTGTGGCGATTGCCTCCCATATGAATCCGGAAACTGACTTTTCGGTGCCAGGGGTTATTCCTGAAACCCCTGAAGAAAAAATGGTTTGTGCAGGCTACGAGAAGCGACGAATCGCGCGGTTAGCCGAACGCGAGGAGTACCAAGCCTTTGCGGCAAAACTATCTACGGATTTACCTTGGTCAGACGAAGGGTTAGGGGATTAGTAGAGTTTGCAGGAAGCTGTAAGAAAAGTTTCGTAAAGATGTGGGATATGCTAGAATAGTTAAAATGAAAAGTTCTCGCTGTTTTTGGACAATAGCCGAGACGAGAAAGGAATGTTGGTTTTGGGAGTAAATATTGATGGCAAACAATTAGCAAATTTACTGCAAGAACAGATGAAGGAAGAAGTTGCGCTACTGAAAGAAAGTGGCCTGACTCCAGGTTTGGTCGTTCTTTTGGTGGGGGAAGATAGCGCGAGTCAAGTCTATGTCCGCAACAAAGATTTAGCAGCTGCCCGGATTGGGATTGTCTCCAAAGTCGAACGCTATCCAGAGACGATTACTGAAGCGGAATTGTTGGCAGAAATCGATAAATACAATGCTGATCCGCAATTTCATGGTATTTTAGTCCAACTGCCCTTACCAAAACATATCGATGAAAACAAAGTGTTGCTAGCTATTGATCCCAATAAAGATGTGGATGGTTTTCATCCGTTAAATCTCGGCGCCTTGTTTGCTGGGCATCCCACGATGATTCCTTGCACACCATATGGCATTATCAAAATGTTTGAACACTACGATATCGATTTAGAAGGTAAAAACGCGGTGGTGATCGGGCGCAGCAATATCGTCGGCAAACCCATGGCACAGCTGTTGCTACAAAAAAATGCGACCGTCACGATGGCCCATTCTAAGACGAAAAACTTGGCTGCCCTTTGCCGCCAAGCCGATATTTTAGTCGTGGCGATTGGTCGCGGCCATTTTGTAACCAAAGATTTTGTCAAACCGGGAGCGGTAGTGATTGATGTGGGAATGAACCGCAATGAAGCCGGCAAACTAATCGGGGATGTGGCCTATGATGAAGTGGCCCCTGTGGCTAGTTATATTACCCCAGTCCCTGGTGGTGTAGGCCCGATGACGATTACAATGTTGATGTACCAAACCATTGAAAGTGCTAAAAGATTACACAGATAAGAAATTAGGTGAACAGTTTGTCTCAGCAATATTTGACGGTAACCGCCTTGACTCGGTACCTGAAGCGAAAATTTGACGCCGATCCTTATTTGGATCGGGTCTTTTTAACGGGGGAAATCTCCAACTTTCGCTTACGACCCAATCATCAGTATTTTAGTTTGAAAGATGATGGGGCCAAGATTTCTGCGGTGATGTTTAAAGGGGCTTTCGATAAAATCAAGTTTCGCCCAGAAGAAGGAATGAAAGTCTTAGTGGTGGGACGGATTTCCCTTTATGAAGCGAGTGGCAATTACCAAATTTATGTAGAACAGATGCAACCGGATGGCATCGGGGCCTTGTATCAAGCGTATGAGCAGTTAAAAGCCAAGCTCACTAAAGAGGGCCTGTTTTCAGCGCCAAAACAAACGTTGCCCCGATTTCCCAAGAAAATAGCGGTCTTAACCAGTCCATCAGGAGCGGTGATTCGCGATATCATAACCACTGTCAAGCGTCGTTATCCCATCGCCCAGTTAGTCTTGTTTCCCACTGTGGTACAAGGAGACAAAGCCGCGGATGATGTTGTACGAAACATTGCTCAAGTCGAAGCTCTCGGTGATTTTGATACGATGATTATCGGTCGCGGCGGAGGTTCCATTGAAGATTTGTGGCCTTTTAACGAAGAGCGAGTAGCCCGGGCGATTTTTGCAGCTCGGACGCCGATCATTTCTTCAGTAGGACATGAAACGGATACGACCATCGCTGATTTGGTGGCTGATGTGCGGGCGGCTACACCTACAGCGGCAGCCGAATTGGCCGTACCGGTATTATCAGAAGAAGTTTTGAAAATTCAACAGCAGCAAAATCGCTTGCAACAGGCCTACCTTTTGCAGTTGCAACGAAAAAACGAGCGGTTTCAGCGGGTGCTAAACTCCTATGTTTTTCGTCAACCGGAACGTTTATATGAAGCCCAGTCCCTGAAGGTCGATCAACTGACCCAACGCCTGAGTCAAAACTTACAACAACTGGTTCGGGATAAAGAGCGGCGTTTCCAACAGACGGATCGGCATTTGCAACAGGCCAATCCCTTACCACGACTAAAGCAGTTGCAACAACAAACCAGTTATTTAACTGCTCAGCTTAGTCAGCAAATGGGGTATTTGATGGCAAATAAACGGCAGGCGTTTCAGCAGCAAGTGCAGTCTTTGGATTTGCTCAGCCCTTTGAAAATCATGGGCCGGGGTTATACGTATACCACCAAAAACCAGCAAGTACTTAAATCTGTGCAGGAAATCACCTCCGAGGATGAATTGATCATTCACTTCCAAGATGGGGTCGTGGCGGCGACAGTTAGTGACGTCCAGCTGAAATCTGACAATAAATCGTAAACGTGGGCCGGTCTCCTGTTGGCATAGTTGATCAACTGGAACCAGAAATCTCACTATTATTTACAATAAAGGAGTTTACAATCATGGCACAACCGACATTTGAAGAATCGTTGCAAGAATTGGAACAAATCGTAACTCGCTTGGAAAAAGGCGACGTGCCTTTGGAAGAAGCTTTGGCGGCGTTTCAAAAAGGAATGACCTTGAGTAAACAATGCCAAGAAACGTTGACCAACGCGGAAGAAACGTTGACTAAAATGATGCAAGAAAACGGTCAGGAAACTGATTTTGAAGAGCCCAGCGCATGATGACTTTAGCAGAATTTCAACAAACACAACTACCGCTAGTAGAAGCTGAACTGACAGACTTTCTAAAACAGCATACGACCGATCCCCGACTAGCCGAAAGTATGCTTTATTCGGTAGCAGCAGGGGGCAAACGCATTCGCCCGCTGATTTTGTTGGCGGTAGTGGCTAGTTTTCGCAAAGAGTTGACCACTGGGGTTTACCAATGTGGGGCAGCTTTGGAAATGGTTCATACTTACTCCTTGATCCATGATGACTTACCGGCGATGGATGACGATGCCTTACGCCGGGGGAAACCTACCAATCATGTGGTGTATGGAGAAGCTTTGGCGATTTTGGCGGGGGATGGCTTATTGACGGCGGCTTTTCAGCTGTTGAGCCAAGCCCAGTTAGCGAATGATGAGAAATTGTTGTTGCTTCAATTATTGGCGGAGAAAGCTGGGAGCCAAGGGATGGTAGCTGGTCAAGCAGCGGATATTCAAGGAGAGCATCGGCAGCTGACTTTGGAGGAGCTGGAAGGCATTCATCGCCGGAAGACTGGTGATTTATTGCTCTATGCGTTTGTTGCCGGTGGGATTTTGGCCCATCAGCCTGAAGCTGTGTTGCAGCAGTTGCAACAACTGGCGTTACATGTGGGATTGGCTTTTCAGATTCGCGATGACTTGTTAGATATCACGGCCACTGCAGAAGAAGTAGGGAAGAACACCCATAAAGACCAACTGGCGGGTAAAAATACCTATCCATCTTTGTTGGGATTTGCGGAAGCCCAGCAGGCGTTGGCAGCGGAACTGGATGCCGCTGAGCAACTATTATTGGTAATGGGGCAACAATTGGTTTTTGAACCAGCTCTTTTACAGGAAATCCTTTTGAAATTGCGAATGTGAGGCCGAAAAAATGAAAAAAGAACGTGTGGATGTCTTAGCTGTCCAACAAGGCTTATTCGAAACCCGCGAAAAAGCGAAACGAGCTGTGATGGCCGGCTTAGTTGTGATGGAAAAAAACAATTTACGCCTAGACAAACCCGGAGAAAAACTACCTCAAGATACCTTGTTGCGAGTCAAAGGTGAGGTGATGCCTTATGTTTCGCGTGGTGGCTTGAAACTGGAAAAAGCGCTGAAGCAGTTTGATTTTTCTGTGACGGATAAGATTTTATTGGATATCGGTTCGTCAACGGGTGGCTTTACCGATGTCGCCTTGCAAAACGGCGCCAAGTTAAGCTATGCCTTAGATGTCGGTTACAATCAGTTGGCTTGGAAATTGCGTCAGGATCCCCGGGTAGTGGTGATGGAACGGACTAATTTCCGTTATAGTCAACCCGCTGATTTTCTAGAAGGCTTGCCGGAAGTGGCGACGATTGATGTCTCTTTTATTTCCTTAAAGCTGATCTTGCCGCCGTTGCATCAAATACTGGTTGCCGGGGGCTCGGTGA
The DNA here is from genome assembly GCF_049384045.1 of Enterococcus diestrammenae. Taxonomy (NCBI): domain Bacteria; kingdom Bacillati; phylum Bacillota; class Bacilli; order Lactobacillales; family Enterococcaceae; genus Enterococcus; species Enterococcus diestrammenae. The sequence continues at coordinate 23,114 of NZ_JBMRGR010000020.1, read as the reverse complement.
TGGCTTTGGTGAAACCGCAGTTTGAGGCTGGCAAAGAAGCGGTAGGAAAACATGGCATTGTCCGAGAAGCTGCTACTCATGAGCGGGTCTTGCAAGAAATCAGCAACTTTGCTTTGGAAACTGGCTTTGATGTAGTGGATTTGGCTTTTTCACCGATTACCGGAGGCGAAGGTAACATTGAGTTTCTACTATTGTTGACCAAAACGGAAGGTACCGGTCGTTTATCTGAAAAAGTGAATATTTCCGAGGTTGTCGCGAAAGCTCATGAAACGTTGGCTTAAGCTGTGACAGTCGGTTTTAAGAAAGGTTTAGGAGCAGGATTTTCCATGAACCTTTCTTTCTTTTTGCATAAAAATAAGGTATGATGATGAAGTTGAATTGGCCGGCTTTGAGAGCCTGCAAGCGGGTTATTGGCCACCCTGTCAGATCGATTCTGATAGATCGGTCTTATTATGGATAAAGAAAGGAGTCACAGCCAGATGCGCAAAAAAGAACGCCATCGTCTAATCACTCGTCTACTAAGTGAAAACAACATCCAAAAACAAGAGGATTTTGTTTCCTTACTGGAAGAGCGGGGAGTGATGGTGACCCAAGCAACGATTTCTCGAGATATTAAAGAGTTGAAGCTGATCAAGGTGCCTTTTGAAGGGGGCTATCGTTATAGTCTACCTGCGGAAACGGCGGAAGATATTGGTGAGAAATTGGCCAAATTGTTAAAGGATGCCTTTGTTTCTGTGGATCAAATGGATAAGATGGTTATCTTAAAAACCTTACCCGGCAACGCTGCGGCCATCAATAATTTGATTGATCGGCGCTTCAAAGGGCAGTTGTTTGCCAGCTTAAATGATGATGATTCCGTGTTGATGATCGCGAAAACCAAAGAAGCCGCAGAGGCGTTAAAAAATGAGTTACAAGAACTTATTTAACTTTAGACAAAAGAAAAGCAACGCAACCTAGGCGTGGGTTTGCTTGAGGAGGAGGCTAGGAGATGCTGTTAGAATTAGCGATTGAAAATTTTGCCATCATCTCAAAATTGCGGTTGACCTTTCACCAGGGTATGACGGCTTTGACTGGGGAAACCGGAGCGGGGAAATCGATTATCATCGATGCCATGGGCTTGTTAGCCGGCAGTCGTGGCTCGACGGACTATATTCGCCAAGGGGCAGACAAGTGTCGGCTTGAGGGGGTCTTTGAGATGCCTGATCAGCCGGCTTTTGTGACGTTACTGGCTGAACTAGGTGTGGAGACAGAAGCAGGAGATCCGTTGATTTTGCAACGGGACATGACCTTGAGTGGCAAAAATGTCTGCCGGGTCAATGGGCGCACGATGAATCTTGCTAATCTTCGGCGAGTAGGTAATTTTTTGGTGGATATCCAAGGCCAAAATGAACACCAAGAATTGCTACAAGAAGACCGTCACTTGCATTTGGTGGATGAGTATGGGGCCGCCAGTTTTCAAAAGCAGTTGCAAGACTACCGAGAGGCTTATCAGGAGTTTCGGCAATTGGAAAAGCGCGTCCAAAAAATTCAGGCCAATGAACAATCCTTTGTGCAACGCTTGGATATGTTGCGTTTCCAACAAGAAGAAATCAGCCAGGCTCAACTACAACCAGAAGAAGAAAGTCAACTGGCGGAGGAGCGAGAAAAACTCGCAAATTATCAAAAGATTGTCGATGCGTTGGGGCAAAGCTATCAAATTTTGACTGGTGCAGAGCTTAATCCGGTGGATGGTGTAGGGGCTGTTTTGGCGGAAATCCAAGAAGTGTCTCATCTGGATGAAGAATACAATGCCATCGCTGAAAATTTGCAAAGCGCCTACTATTTGTTGCAAGATGCCGCGGGAGACATTTCCCGTCAACTGGACTTTTTGGAGTTAGATGAAGAGCGTCTTGAAGCTGTTACCCAACGTTTAGAATTGATTCGACAACTAAAACGCAAGTATGGCGATTCAATCCCAGCAATTTTGCGTTATTATGAGGAAATTGCCAAAGAATTAGCGGCTTATGACGACTCCGATACAAAACTGGAAGAGTTGGAGGAAAAATTGCGCCAACAAGAAGAGGCCCTCTGGTTTCAAGCCGAAAAAATCCATCAGGAACGCAAAGCCATTAGCCATTCGTTGGAAAAAGCAGTCATGCACGAGCTGAAGGAACTTTATATGGAAAACACCCAGTTTGCAGTGGATTTTCGCAAAAGTCGTCAGCTGACTGAAAATGGCTTTGACGAAGCAGCCTTTTATTTGACCACTAACCCCGGGGAACCTTTGAAGCCTTTGGTAAAAGTCGCATCTGGCGGAGAACTTTCCCGGATTTTACTGGCTTTAAAAACGATTTTCTCCCAAAGCCAAGGGATTACTAGTATTATTTTCGATGAAGTGGACACTGGGGTCAGCGGTCGGGTAGCGCAAGCCATCGCGGAAAAGATCGCCAAAATTGGTCAACAATCCCAAGTGTTGTGTATCACGCATCTGCCACAAGTCGCAGCGGTGGCGGATTATCAGTATGCCATCACCAAGGGCGTCACTAAGGGGCGGACCCAGACGAGTGTGACTCAACTTAGCGATGCTGAGCGGGTTCAGGAAATTGCCCGAATGCTTTCTGGTGCTGAGGTTACGCCGTTGACTCTTGAGCATGCCAGAGAGTTGTTAACCATGGCTGGGCACTCGTCGCTTTGATTACAGCAAAAGGTACTAGGCGGATCATTTTTGATAGCCAAATAGCGAGGCACTACTGATCCTATCAGTGGTGCCTCGCTATTTGTCATCAATTAAAAAGTAAGAGTGGTGGGGGGGTTGCGTATTAGCCTAATACGCTGATAACAGCCGTCAAAACAACGCTAGCGACTGTTAAGATGAGCATGACCCAAATAAAGCCTTTAGTAATTTTGGAAAATGTACTCTTTTTTTTCTCCATGAGAATCCATCCTTTTTCCGATAGTCGTCCGACACTTTTGGCCAAAGAGGAAACGCTCCTGGGGGAACCTCTGGGCGCTATCGCCGAACAATCACATCATATTCCAGACTAGTGTAACCGCTAATCAGGGATTCTTCAAGTCTAAGGAGGAAAAAATCACAAAAGATTCTTTTTTCTTAAATATCGAATGGCCCACAGACAGATAGCTATTGTCCCTACAATAATTAAGAGAAAGGCCCATTCTTGATCGGCAAAGGGCAATTTAACATTCATCCCATATAGGCCACCGATAATTGTAGGAATGGTTAAGACAATGGTTAATGACGTCAAGATTTTCATGATATTGTTCAAATTGTTTGAGACGATGGCTGAGAAAGTATCTGTCATCTGATCCACCAACCGCATATAAATCCGGGAGGTACTAACCGCTTGTTTGGTTTCCACCAAGATATCATGGAGGTGGTTTTGGTAAGCGTGGTGGTTGGCAAACTCAGTGGTGTGGGCCAGTTTTTTCAAGGCTTCGTAATTGGCAGCTGTTGAGGACTCGAAAAAGACTAAGCTTTTTTGGATATCCATAATCTGGTAGAGTCGTTTATTTTCGGTAGCCACTTGAATATGGGATTCCAAGAGACTCACCTGATGATTGATTTCTTCTAGATGTTCATTAAAACTCAATACCAATTCCCACAAAATCAAGAGGGCGATATTCATCCGAGGACTCATATCGTTTTGTTGAATCTTACTAGTGACCACCTTATCGAAAAATGGCGGCCGATGATTGGCAACGGTGATTAAACGCTTGTCGGGGGTGATGATCACCGACATGGGATAGCTTTGGTATTGTAAATAACCACTGGGGCTGGTGGTGACGAAGGGAAATTCCACCACCAAAAGAATCGGGCGTTTAAAAACCTCCTGCTCCAAGCCTTCAGTTCGAGCGTTTTCCACGTCATCCAAGACGGCGGTTAAGTAGTCCATCGGCAGTTGAAACGCTTTGGATAATTCCTTGAGTTCTTCTTTTGGTGGTGTTTCCACGTGTAGCCAACAAATGTCACTGCTTCCTTTAGCCACGCTTTTGATTTGATCGCCGCTGACAGCGTAATAGGTAATCATAAGGGACCCTTCCTTCTATTTTGTCGAAAACTTTAAAAAAGTAATTAAAATAACTGAAAAAAATCAAATAAACCTTTTGAAAACCGGTTATCGCTACCAATTTTTAAAAGAACTGAAACATTGGTGTAATGAAAATGAAGTATAGTTAGCCTGATATGGTAGGCTTTCCACGAAATGGTAAGCTTACATAGAAAGAACAATCCAGACCGAAGCCTCACGAATCAGCCACTGGCCCCGTAAAGGTCAGCTGTCTGATGGAAAGAAGCAAGCTTTGGCTGGGTGGTAAGGAGCGGACATGAATACAACTTTTCACCCCATGATGATTTTTTGGTACGTTTTTCCGGTGATTCTGCTGTTTGCCACGAGTTTCGTCGTCTCAGCGTTATCCCTGCAAAAAAAATGGCACATCAAAGGCCCGGATTTAGCAGTTCCTTTTTTGTGGCTAGGGCTTCAGCAAATTTCCACGAATACCTTTGCTGTTTCTATTTTACCGTATTTCGTCATTTCTATCTTGTTTTTAGGTATTCTGCTAGTGGTTTTTCAGGCGTATTACTATGGAGAGATCGCTTACAAACGTTACTTTAAGATGTTTTGGCGCTTGGTTTTCTTGTTCACATTGATGACTTATCTGCTGTTAGTCATCATGGATATCGTACATTATTTATAAATAATCGAGGCCTTTAAAAAGTTTTTAAAGCCTTAAAAAACGCTTGTTTCCAATTTGGTTAAGAATAGTCAAACAAGTTTTCTGGCACTTTTGCATAAAAAGTGGTAGGAAGTGGGGGATTGTGGTAGACTGTGTATATCGAGTGGGGACAGGGGGTTATTTAGCGATGTTTATGGGGGAGTTTCAACATACGATTGACGCTAAAGGCCGTCTTATCGTGCCTTCAAAACTTCGTGACCAACTGGGCGAAAAATTCGTCGTCACTCGTGGGTTGGATGGCTGTCTCTTTGGTTATCCCTTAACAGAATGGGAAAAATTAGAAGAGAAGTTAAAAGAAATGCCCCTAGCTAAAAAGGACGCTCGTACGTTTGTACGCTTCTTTTACTCAGCTGCCACCGAATGTGAAATCGATAAACAAGGCCGAATCAATTTGCCTCAAACCCTACGGACCCATGCCGGTTTGACCAAAAATTGCGTCATTACTGGAGTGGCCAATCGGATCGAAATTTGGGATGAAGAAAAATGGCAAGCCTTCACCATTGAAGCCGAAAGTAACTTCAATGAAATTGCAGAAGGTATGATCGATTTTGGACTGTAAGATAGAAAGAGGAACATGATGACTTCGGAATTCCAACATTACACAGTGATGAAAAAAGAGACGGTGGCAGGCTTAAATATCAAACCTGACGGCGTTTATGTCGACTGTACTTTAGGCGGTGCCGGCCATAGCGAATACCTCCTTAGCCAATTGGGACCAGAGGGACACCTTTATTGCCTCGATCAAGACCAAAAAGCCTTGGACCATGCGCAGGTTCGCTTAGCACCTTATGTAGCAAAAGGTCAAGTTACTTTTATTAAGAGTAATTTCCGCTATTTAAAAGAAGCCTTGCTGGCTCACGAAGTCTTCAAAGTAGATGGCATTTTATATGATTTGGGGGTTTCCTCCCCACAGTTGGATGAAGCAGAACGAGGCTTTAGCTATCACCAAGATGCCCCGCTGGACATGCGGATGGATCAAAGTGCGTCTTTTTCGGCCTACCAACTGATTAATGAATATGACTACCACCAATTAGTCAAAATCTTTTTCCGTTATGGAGAAGAAAAATTTTCCAAACAAATCGCCCGAAAAATTGAAGAAGCCCGGAAGCTGCAACCAATTGAAACAACTGGACAGCTGGTGGATTTGATTAAAGCTGCGATTCCTGCGCCGGCTAGACGCAAGGGTGGACACCCGGCGAAACGGATTTTTCAAGCGGTACGCATCGCGGTTAATGATGAATTGGGAGCAGTGGAAGAGTCCTTAGAAGAGGCCATCGACTTGTTACAGGTCAATGGTCGCATTTCTGTGATTACTTTCCATTCTTTAGAAGATCGCATCGTCAAGACCATCTTCAAAGAACATAGCACCACCAAAGATTTGCCACCGGGGCTACCAATTGTACCGGAAGCCGACTTACCGACCTTGAAGCTGATTACCAGAAAGCCAATTACGCCTTCTGAAAGCGAGCTTGCGGAAAATAACCGCTCTCGTAGTGCCAAACTACGAATCGCTGAAAAAGTAAAAGATTAATTTTGAAAAAGTTCATCTTTCAAAGCAACTACCAGACTGACACGACAAAGAGCATGAAAAAGAAAGGAGTGTGGCACATGGCTGAAGTCAAAAAAGTCGCTGATTACGATTACGACTATTCCGACAACTTCAAGCAAGCCCCAGCGCCTGTGCAAACACCACCACAGCGTCCTGAAATCATCAAAATTCCCGCTTCACCTGCTCGCAGATTGAAGCGCATTTCTCGTCTTGAGAAAATAATTGGCGTGTTGCTACTATTGTCAGTGATTGGTCTGGCGATTTTAACTGTCTACGTACGGACAGATATCAGTCAGTTGGAACATGAAGTTTCGCAAATTGAAGCTGCCACTGCCGAAAAAGGACAAGAAAAAATTCGTCTTGAACAAGAAAAAGCCGAATTGACCACCACCGAACGCATTAAAGAGGTGGCGGAAAAACAAGGATTGAAAATTAACGACGATAATTTGGGGACAGTGAAGTAAATGCGGTTTAAACGAATTCGCCATTTTTTTAAGAAACATAATTCAACCACAAAGAACAATCGCAAAAAAGTAGGTATTCTCTTATTTGCTACGAGTATTGGATTGTTCTTTTTGTTTGCCGGTCGCTTGACCTACATTGTCACAGTAGGGGAGATTGCTGGCAATTCATTGAAAGAAAAGACGGCTAACCTTTATCAAGGATCAAAAACCGTCAAAGCCAAACGAGGGACCATCTATGATCGCAATGGTGTAGTCATTGCGGAAGATGCGACCTCGTATTCGATTTATATTGTCACAAGTACCAGTTACGTTTCCGGCAACACGAAGCTATATGCGGAAGAAAAGAACTTCGATAAGATTGCCGATGTCCTCCATGAAGTGCTGGGTTCAAAAAAAGCCGATGTGGTGAAGGCATTGGAAAAAGCTAAGAAAAACAATGCCTATCAAATCGAGCTGGGAACCGAGACCAAGAATCTAACTTTAAAAACCAAGCAAAAAATTGAGGAAATGCTTGCCGGTGACGCCGAGGATGATAAGGACGATGTGAGAGGGGTCTACTTTAATGAACATCCCAATCGTATCTATCCAAACGGGGTATTTGCTTCGCACTTAGTAGGGTACACCGATACAAAAGTAGAAGACAACCAAGAAACGGTGACTGGGGTCATGGGGATTGAAGAAGCCTATGATGATATCTTGAAGGGAACCGATGGCAAAATCATCTACCAACAAGACAATTACCAAAATCCATTACCAGGAACGGTGGCAGAAGAAAAACCTGCGAAAGATGGACAAGACATCACCTTGACCATTGATAGTCGTTTGCAGTTGTATCTGGAGAGTTTGGTGGACAATACCTTTGCCGAATACAAACCGGAAAACATGACAGCTATGTTAGTGGAAGCTAAGACAGGGCAAATCACTGCCATGACCCAACGGCCGACTTTTAATCCGGAAACCAAAGAAGGTTTAGACAACAAAGATCTCAATTGGATGAACACCTTGGTACAAGATCATTATGAACCCGGCTCCACCATGAAATTAATGACGGTAGCCACCGCGATTGATGAAGGCATCTTCAATGAAAATGAAACTTTTGTCTCCGGCTCAATCAATGTTGCCGATACCACGATTCGTGACCATGACCTTGGAGCGAAGGGGGTACTAACCATGCGTCAAGCACTTTCCTGGTCTTCCAACGTAGGGATGGTTACTTTGGAACAACGGATGAAAGAGGCGTGGCAAGAACACCTAAAACTGTTTGGTTTTGGTACTAGCACCTACTCTGGGTTGCCCTATGAAAACACCGGTAGTTTGCCTAATGACAATATCGTTGACCAAGCTATGAGTTCCTTTGGGCAAGCCATCAACGTCACTAATTTTCAAATGATGCGGGCGTTCACCGCGATTGCCAATGATGGTAAAATGCTAAAACCTCAGTATATTTCAAAAATTACCAACCCTGAAACCAACAAAGAAAAAGTTTTCCAAACAGAAGTCGTGGGCAATCCCGTCTCAGCTGCTGCGGCCCAAAAAGTGCGGGAATACATGGTGGATGTCACCCAAAGTGCCAACTATGGTTCGGCTTATGGGGTCTATGACGTCCCAGGCTACAATATCGGTGGCAAGACCGGGACCGCTCAGATTTACAATTCTGAGACCGGGACCTATTACGATACCGATAACAATTACCTGTATTCGATTGTCGAAATGATCCCGGCCGAAGATCCGGAATACATTTTGTATATGACGGTTAAAAAACCGGAAAAATGGTCGCAAAAAGCGCTAGGCTCCATTGGGAATCCTTTGTTGAAACGGGCGATGGATTTCAAAAAGTCCGAAGAGCCACAAACTTCTGATAAAGAAGAAGAAAAAATCGTGGTGACGGACTACCGCAAACTAGCTACCGATACTGCGGCAGCCGATGCCAGTCGAGCAGGTTTGATGCCGGTAGTGATTGGTACAGGCGATGAGGTAGCGGCGCAGTCCACCCCTCACGGCACCGAACTATTGCCATCAGAAAAGCTAATCTTGAAAACCAATGGCGATACCTTTTATATGCCAGATACCACCGGTTGGTCAAAAGCTGATTTGATGAAAATCGGTAAGCTATTTGATATTCAAGTCAATTTTGAAGGTGAAGGGTATTGTGTCAAACAAAGCATCGCTGCGTATCAGAAAATTGAAGGCGATCTGTTGACCTTTACGTTAGAATAGAAGTTAATATTAAGGAGTAGTTAGTTATGGAATGGACCCAAATGATCATCCCCATCGTCAGTAGTTTTGCTATGACCTTTTCGGTGATGCCCCTATTTATTGGTTATTTTCAAATGAAGCGTTATGGACAATCAATTCGTGAAGAAGGGCCGAAATGGCATCAAGCCAAGGCCGGCACCCCCACCATGGGAGGCTTTGTCTTCTTGATTGGGATTTTGCTGACGGCAATCTGGGTAGGTGCTTGGCAAAAAGCCTTGACCCCGAATTTGTTTATCTTATTGTTCATCATGATTTTATACGGGCTTTTGGGTTTCTTAGATGACTTTATCAAGATTTTTAAAAAACGCAATGAAGGCTTAACCTCCAAACAAAAATTGGTGGGACAAATCGCCGGGGCAATCGTTTTTTATATCGTCTTTTTAATGGATGGCAATAGCAATGTGCTAAATGTCTTTGGCTTTGATTTGCATTTGTCTTATGTCTACGGGCTGTTTGTTTTGTTCTGGCTGGTGGGCTTTTCCAACGCTACGAACTTAACTGACGGCATCGATGGTCTTTTAAGTGGTCTCGGAATTATTTCTTTTGCTACCTATGGAATTATTGCTTTCCATCAAGGCCAAATTGACGTATTATTGATTTGCTTGAGTGTGATTGGTGGCTTGGCGGGCTTTTTCCCTTATAACCATAAACCAGCAAAAATCTTTATGGGTGATGTTGGTTCATTGGCTCTAGGCGGGCTGTTAGCAGCGATTTCTATCTTGCTTCATCAAGAGTGGACGTTGTTGTTAATCGGTTTGATTTATGTGGTAGAGACGGCAAGCGTGATGTTGCAAGTCGCTGTTTTTAAAAAGACTAAAAAACGTCTTTTCAAAATGGCCCCTTACCATCATCATTTAGAAATGAGTGGCTGGAGTGAGTGGAAGATTGATCTTATTTTCTGGCTCGTGGCAGCTATCATCTCTGCTATCACTCTCATAATCGCCTTGTAGGAGCTGAAATGTTATGAAACAAATGACAGATTATCAAAATAAAAAAGTTCTTGTGCTGGGATTAGCCAAGAGTGGAGTCAGTGCGGCCAAATTGTTACATGATTTGGGCGCACTTGTTACCGTTAATGACGGGAAGCCATTTTCTGAGAATCCCGAGGCACAAGATCTTTTGGCTTTAGGGATTAAAGTCATCTGCGGCAGTCATCCGATTGAATTGTTGGATGAAGACTTTTCATTGATGGTAAAAAACCCGGGGATTCCTTATACCCAACCGCTTGTACAAAAAGCCCTCGAAAAACAAATTCCCGTGATCACGGAAGTGGAGCTGGCTTATCAAGTCGCTGAATGTCCAATCATCGGGATTACAGGTACCAATGGTAAAACCACCACCACCACGATGATTGCCAATATCTTAAACCAAGGGATGGCGACAGGGACGGCCCGTTTATCTGGTAATATCGGCTATCCCGCTAGTGGTGTTGCCGAAATTGCTGAAGCAAAGGATGTTTTGGTGATGGAACTGTCCAGCTTCCAATTATTGGGCATCAAAACCTTCCATCCAGAAATCGCGGTGATCACCAATCTTTTCTCCGCTCACTTGGACTACCATGGAAGTCGCGAAGAATATGTCAAAGCTAAATGGCATATCCAAGAAAATATGACTAATGAGGATACCTTGATTCTCAACTGGACGCAAGCAGAATTGCAGGAGTTAGCAAAAACCACGAAAGCCCAAGTTCTGCCATTTTCTTCCGCAGAAAAAGTGGATGGTGCCTATCTTGAAGATCAGGTCCTTTACTTTAAGGGAGAAGCGATTCTGGCGGCTAGTGAACTAGGCGTGCCAGGTATCCACAATATCGAAAATGCTTTAGCTGCGATTTGTGTGGCAAAAACCCGTGGAATTGCAACGGAAGCGATTGCCCAAGCTTTGACTAGTTTTACTGGAGTAGCTCATCGTACCCAGTTTGTCACCAAATTTAACGAGCGACGCTTTTTCAATGATTCTAAGGCCACCAATATCTTGGCCACCGAGATGGCTTTAGGCGGCTTTGATCACAGCAAACTGATTCTCTTGGCTGGGGGACTGGATCGCGGCAATAGTTTCGATGATTTGATACCTTCATTGAAAGATGTTAAAGCTATCGTTTTGTTCGGTGAAACCAAAGATAAACTCGCCGATGCAGCGAAAAAAGCCGGCATTCCAACGATTCTTTTTACCGAAAATACCGAAACCGCAGTTCCTATCGCCTATGACCTAAGTGAACCAGGAGATACCATCCTTTTGTCACCAGCCAATGCCTCATGGGACCAATACAAAAACTTCGAAATCCGGGGCGAGAAGTACATGGCAGCAATCCGGAATCTAATGGCTACAAAAGCCTAAGTTTTACAATCTAAGCAGAAATGAGCGATTCTTGTGAAAATATTAGTGACTGGCGGTGGCACTGGCGGCCATATTTATCCCGCCTTAGCCTATGTCGAATATGTCAAAAAACAAAATCCCACCGCTGAATTTATGTATGTGGGGGCCAAACGGGGTCTAGAAAATAAAATCTTGCCCAAGACGGGGATTCCTTTTAAAACATTGGAAATTCAAGGCTTTAAACGCAGCTTGAGCCTGGACAACTTAAAAACGATTCAATTGTTTTTGAAAAGTGTCAAAGAAGCCAAGAAAATCGTCAAAGAGTTTGCACCTGATGTTGTGATTGGGACCGGTGGCTATGCTTCTGGAGCAGTGGTCTATGCGGCTACCAAATTGAAAGTGCCGACGATCATTCATGAGCAAAACAGTGTCCCTGGTGTGACCAATAAATTTTTGAGCCGGTATGTCTCAAAAATCGCGGTGGCTTTTTCCGACGCGAAGCAATTTTTCCCTAAAGAGAAGACGGTCTTGGTGGGAAATCCCCGGGCAACGGAAGTCGCTTCAGTGGCGGCCTCTGATGTCTTGACGCAATATGGCTTACAACCTAATCGACCAACTGTTTTGATTTTTGGTGGGAGTCAAGGCGCATACCGTTTGAATCAAGCGATGCTAGAAGCCTTGCCTCAGTTTGCTGGCAAAGCGTATCAAGTCTTGTATGCCTCAGGAGATCGTTATTATCAAGAAATCCAAGAAAGCTCTAAAATTGACTGGGAGCAATTGACAAATGTTCGTGTCGAACCCTATATTGATAAAATGGCAGAAGTGATGATCAACTGTCAATTATTGGTCGGACGGGCAGGAGCGACTTCAATTGCCGAGTTCACGGCCTTGGGGTTACCAGCAATTTTGATTCCTAGTCCCCATGTGACCAACGACCAACAAACGAAAAATGCGCAAAGTTTAGTGAAAGTTGGCGCAGTAAAAATGTTAACCGATGCTGAGTTGACCGGTTCATTGTTAGTCGCGACCATCGATGAAATCATGACTGACGAAAGCACTTTGCAAAAGATGGCGCAAGCTTCCAAAAACGAAGGCATTCCTGACGCCGCCCAACGGTTGCATGAACTTGTTGAAACAGTAATCAAATAGTAAAAAGCCAGAAAAGGTGGTGATGACCATCAGTAAGAAACAAAAGCCAAACCAGCCGGAGCCTGGTCAAAAACCTTCCCAGCCTGATGATAGCCAATTGACCCCATGGCAAAAAGCCAACTTGGAATATCAAAAGCAAAATCAACAAGCTGCCAATTGGTCACCAACTGTTATCGAAGGCACCAAAGAAAAGCCGGAAGTAGAAGCGTTACCCCTAGACTTATTTGACGAAGAGCTTGCCGAACCTGAACTGGGTACCCGACCTGCAGCAGAAGCTACGATGCCTTTTGCCGATCGGCTACCAAAAGTCAAGTACCAACGCAACAATCGCTTGTACCGACGGATGGTCTTACTGATCTTGCTCTTGCTGATTCCTTTGATAGGTGTCGTTTATTATGTGTCTCCCTTGTCAAAACTAGCGGCGGTGACGGTTTCTGGGAATCAAAAGGTGGCGGCTACTGCTATCATCAAAGAAGCGAAGTTTACCACTGAGACGGATTTGTGGCCACAGTTTTTCCAAAGTTCAACGCATTTACAGCAAGTGAAAAAAGCCCAACCTCGTGTGAAGTCGGTATCACTGGCGATTACTAAGCTGAATCATTTTAAGATTCACGTGACGGAGTATCAAGAAGTGGCGGTTTTAGCTCATGACAACAAATACTCACCGATTTTGGAAAATGGGCAGGTGTTGACAGAAACCATGAAAAACCCTACCGAGAAGTTACCTATCTTGGAAAACTTAGCGGATCAAAAGCGGATTACGCAAGTTTTAGCGGCTTATCATGGATTGTCGCAAGAGCTGCAAGAGGCGGTATCTCAGATAAAGTATGAGCCCACTGGCAGCAACAAAGAACTGTTGCGTCTTTATATGAATGACGGCAACCAAGTCATCGTCAACATCTCCAACATGACTTCGCAAATGAAGTATTATTCCCAAGTTGCCAAAGAAATGAAAGAAGATGGTGTCATCGATATGGAAGTGGGAATTTTCTCATATCCCTATGGCAATGACAAGAAGACCGAATCAAGCACCGACGCCACAGAATCCTCAGAGACTGAGGGAAATCAAGCAGCGGCGGAAGATGTACCAAAATCCGAATAAAAAGGAAATAATTTGCAATACATATTTCTAAATTTGGCGGTTTTATGGTATCATTGATAGCAGTGAACAAATATCTAAATGATATAGCGCAAGGAGCAATTTGCTCTGTTTCGTATATGGATTTATTTTGTAGGAGGGAATCCCATTCATGGCAAAAACGGGAATGTATGTAGGCCTTGATATCGGTACGACATCTGTAAAAGTTGTTGTTGCCGAGTATGTAGAAAACCAAATGAATATCATTGGTGTCGGAAACGCCAAATCGGAAGGGATTAACCGCGGGATTATCGTGGACATCGAAAAAACGGTTCAAGCGATTCAGCGGGCGGTACGCCAAGCAGAAGAAAAGGCCGGCATCCAAATTCGCAGCGTGAGTGTAGGGCTTCCTGCCAACCTGCTGGAAGTGGAAAGCTGCCAAGGGATGATTGCAGTCAACAATGACTCCAAAGAAATCTCTGATGATGATGTCCGCAATGTTTCTTCAGCTGCCTTAGTTCGTTCAGTTCCACCTGAGCGACAAATCATCAGCATCTTACCACAAGAATTTACGGTGGATGGCTTCGAAGGGATTAAAGACCCTCGTGGCATGATTGGTGTTCGGTTGGAAATGTTTGGCGTTGTCTTTACAGGACCAAAAACGATTTTACACAACATCCGCAAATGCGTCGAAAAAGCGGGCTTGACGATCAATGAAATGGTAATTACACCATTGGCTTTGACGGAAAGTATTTTATCTGACGGCGAGAAAGATTTCGGGACGATCGTCATCGATATCGGTGGTGGACAAACCACGACTGCGGTCATGCACGACAACCAATTGAAATTTACCCATGTCAATCAAGAAGGTGGCGAGTATGTCACCAAAGATATCTCCACCGTCTTAAACACTTCCTTTAACAATGCGGAAGCCTTGAAGATTAACTACGGGGATGCTTATCCAGAACGGACTTCTGCTAGTGAAGAATTCCCGGTGGATGTCATCGGTAAGTCTGAACCAGTGAAAATCGATGAACGGTATTTGTCAGAAATCATCGAAGCGCGGATGGAACAAATTTTCAACAAATCCAAAGAAGTCTTAAACGACATCGATGCTTTGAGTTTGCCTGGCGGTGTGGTTTTAACCGGTGGGGCAGCCAGCTTACCAGGGGTGGTAGACTTGGCGCAAGAAGTCTTTGATACCAACGTCAAATTGTATGTTCCTAATCACATGGGCTTACGTAACCCAGTCTTTACCAATGTGATTAGCATCGTCGACTATTCTGCAAACTTAAATGAAGTCTACCAATTGGCTAAATCAGCGGTTACTGGTGAAAAATCTGTACCACAAGCCCAACCAGAAGCCGTGGTAGCTCAAGAAGTGCATTATGAAGAATATGATAACGCTGATGAAGAAGAATACACAGAACCAGAGCAACCTGCTGGCGAAAGCGTGAAAGACCGTGTGAAAGACTTCTTTTCCAATATTTTTGACTAATCTACCAGGAGGAACTTAAACATTATGGAATTCTCAATCGATAATAACATCAATGAAGGCGCCGTGATTAAGGTCATCGGTGTCGGCGGTGGTGGCGGCAATGCTATCAATCGTATGATCGAAGAAAACGTCAAAGGTGTCGAATTCATCGCTGCCAATACTGACGTGCAAGCATTAAAAAATTCAAAAGCGGAAACCGTGATCCAATTAGGCCCTAAATATACCCGGGGTCTTGGGGCTGGTTCGCAACCAGAAGTCGGCGAAAAAGCTGCCGAAGAATCAGAAGAAGCAATCCGTGAGTCATTGGAAGGCGCCGACATGATCTTTATCACAGCTGGTATGGGCGGTGGTACAGGGACTGGTGCCGCACCAATCGTGGCTAAAATCGCCAAAGAACTTGGCGCATTGACAGTCGGCGTGGTGACTCGTCCGTTTACTTTTGAAGGACCAAAACGCGGCCGTTTTGCTGCAGAAGGTATCGCTAAATTAAAAGAAAATGTCGATACTTTGTTGATCATCTCCAACAATCGTTTGTTGGAAGTCGTTGACAAGAAGACGCCGATGTTGGAAGCTTTCCGTGAAGCCGATAATGTATTACGTCAAGGGGTTCAAGGGATTTCTGATTTGATCACTGCACCAGGCTATGTCAACTTGGACTTTGCCGATGTGAAAACAGTCATGGAAAACCAAGGAACAGCTTTGATGGGTATCGGGGTTGCCTCTGGTGAAGACCGAGTCATTGAAGCAACGAAAAAAGCCATTTCTTCTCCATTGTTGGAAACCTCTATTGATGGCGCTGAACAAGTGCTCTTAAATATCACTGGTGGCTTGGATATGACCTTATTTGAAGCCCAAGACGCTTCAGATATTGTTGCCAATGCAGCAACTGGTGATGTCAACATCATCTTAGGGACCTCGATCAACGAAGAACTGGGGGATGAAATTCGCGTCACCGTGATTGCTACCGGTATCGATCCGACTAAGAAAGAAACCAAAGGCCGTAGCTCACGCCAAAGCCAAATCCACAGCATTCCGCAAAAACCGGTGTTGGATATGGAACAAGCCAAGCCAAGTCAAGCAGATGATGACAATGCATTTGGTGACTGGGATATTCGCAAAGAACAATCACAACGCCCAAGAGTCGATGACGCCCAATTTGAAACTATCGAAAAGAAAGACTTTGAAACTTTCAATCGTGACGAAGTGAAATCAAATGACGACGATGAATTAAGTACGCCACCATTCTTCCGTCGCAAACGATAAAACGGAGGCAGAGCACATGATTTCTGAGAACTTGCGGGAGGTCCGACAAGAGATACAGAAGTCTTGTGCTCTTGTTTCGTCCTCACCTGACCAAGTGATGCTGGTAGCTGTGACCAAAACAGTCGATCTGGCGACCACTATCCAGTTGGTCCAAGAAGGGATCGTCCATCTGGCAGAAAACCGGGTGGATAAATTCTTATTAAAAAAACAAGCAATGGTAGATTTTCCCCAAGTAAATTGGCATTTTATTGGTAATTTACAACGGAGAAAGGTAAAATCTATAGTAAATGAGATTGATTTTCTACACTCTTTAGATAACTTAAAACTAGCGGCTGAAATCCAAAAAAGAGCCACCAGTAAACTGAAGTGTTTTGTCGAAGTCAATGTCTCAGGGGAGGCAGCCAAACAAGGAATCCCTCCCACAGCAGTGTTAGATTTTGTTGAAGAGCTCGCAGGTTATGATAAAATTGAAGTAGTTGGTTTGATGACGATGGCTCCACAAGCCGCGTCACCAGTTGAGCAACAACAAGTCTTTCAACGGCTGGCTGCCCTTCGTGATGAAGTGGTAGCAAAACACCCTTTAACAACTTGTACCCAATTAAGCATGGGCATGTCCAATGATTACCAAGAGGCGATCAAAGCTGGCGCGACTTATGTGCGAATTGGTTCGGCCTTGTTTAAATAAGGGTAATCCAAGATTGGTGATGGTCGCCAAATCTGTTGAAACATGGGTTTTTGGCAAAAGTCAAAGAAGGCAATGAGTGAAACGTTCTTTTTGCGACAGTCAGTTTGACGACTGATGTGACAAGCCCGACAAAAAGGAGGAACCTTAAGTGAGTATATTAAGTAAAGCTGCTGATTTTTTTGGCCTTTCTGACAATGAAGACTTTGAATACGAGGTAGAAGCGGTAGCGCCACAACCTACCGTGGCGGCGACAGTGGAACGTAGCCAACCAAAGAAAAAAGCAAAAGTTAGCGAAAACTATCAGTACCAACAAACAGCGGTGGCAGAACAACCTCAAGTCCAGCAGGAAGAGAAAAAAGTTGTTCCGATTCACCAACCTAGCCGGAGTCAAAATCCTGGCAAACGCCCCGTTACCCGCCCTCACAATGATGGCGGCCAAGCAACTGGCAAAATCACCATTTTGGAGCCAAGAAATTACGGTGAAATTCAAACCATTGCAAAACATTTGTTAAATGGGGAGGCTGTGTTAATCAATTTCGCGAGAGTGGACGAAGAACAAGCTCGCCGCATCGTGGACTTTCTCACGGGGACGGTCTATGCCCAAGATGGGGACATCAAACGGGTAGGGGATGAAATTTTCTTGTGTACACCAAAAGACATGGAGATTGAAGGCGCGGCTTCCGTTTATGGGGAAGCGGATGTGTTTGAAATCTGATCCTAGGAGGAAATGATCATCATTATTTTTCGATTGCTTAATTTATTGATGCGGGCAGTGGATTTGTATTCACTTATATTAGTGATTTATGCCTTGCTCTCGTGGATGCCTGGAGGATACGAATCAGGGATTGGCCGCTTTTTGGCGAAGATCTGTGAGCCGTTTTTAAACCTGTTTCGTAAATTGCCCCTCTCTTTTGGCGCGGTGGACTTTAGTATTATGATCGCCATCTTCGCTTTGAATATTGGCGGACGTTTGATTTATCAATTACTTTGGGGACTAGCAGTACGCTTGTTGACTTTGTGAAGCAAGCCTATTTATATTAAAAAAGGGGTGATTTTCTTTGAACGCGAATGTCTATCAACATTTTCGCAATGAGGAACGCCCTTTTATTGACACTGTCTCTGATTGGGTGGAACAAGTCCAAATGCAGTATGCGCCCTATTTAACGGACTTTTTGGACCCACGACAAGCCTACATTGCGGAAACTTTGATTCGCCAAGAAAGTGAGTTGAAGTTTTTATTTTACGGGGGCTATGAAGCGGCTGAGCGGGTACGTTGTTTGATTTATCCCGATTATTATCAGCCCACCACCGATGAGTTTGATATCCAACTGTTTGAAATCCATTATCCTGTTAAATTTGCAACATTGGGTCACGGCCGCGTGTTGGGGACTTTATTGGGGACGGGGGTCAAACGGGAGTACTTCGGTGATATCATCAGTGACGGTGAAAACTGGCAAGTCTTTGTGGCTAAGGAAGTCGCTTCTTATGTTCAGTTACAGGTGGATAAAATCGGTAAAATTGCAGTACGTTTGGAAGAACGTCCTTATACGGCGATTTTACGACCGCTAGATGCCTGGACCAGTGAGAAATCTACGGTCAGTTCCTTACGCCTGGATACCATCATTTCCAGTGTCTATAATATTTCCCGGCAACGTTCAAAACAGTTGATCGAGTCGGGAAAAATTAAAGTCAATTGGACCGAGGAGACCCGACCGGATTTTCTATTGGATCTCTTGGACATTGTTTCGGTTCGTGGCTTTGGTCGCATCCAAATCCAGGACATGGAAGGGATGACCAAAAAAGAAAAAATCCGCTTATCTTTAGGGGTTTTGCGGAAATAAAGAACTAATTAAAGCAAAGGTGGTAACAACGATGGCATTAACTCCATTAGATATTAATAATAAAAGCTTTTCTGTAAAAATGCGTGGCTACAGCCAAGATGAAGTCGATGATTTCCTAGACTTGGTAGGGCGGGATTATGAAGCTGCTGTTCAAAAAAATCGTGAATTAGAAAAAGCTCTGAAACACGCGGAAGAAAAATTGGAATACTTCAATGAATTGAAAGATGCATTGAATCAATCCATCATTGTCGCACAAGATACGGCGGATAAAGTTAAAACTTCGGCTAGCAAAGAATCTGAAGTGATTATTACTTCAGCCCAAAACAAATCCGATGAAATGATTGCCAGTGCTGAAAAACGGGCCAACGAATTGACTACAGCCGCTGAAGCAAAGGCCAAAGAAATCTTAAATGATGCCACGGTGAACGCCCGTCAATTGGCTACTGAAACCAATGATTTGAAAACGAAGACCCGGGCTTTCCACCAAAACTTGACGGTGATGTTGCAAACTCAATTGGAACAAGCCAAGAGTCCAGAATGGGATGAAATCTTAAAACCATTTGCTAGTTATGTCCAAGATGGTCATGAAGTCTTCAAAGAACTTGTGGCAAAAGACCTTGACAAAGATGTTGACTCTGAAGTAAACTCGGATTCAGTAGTCACTGAAAATCCAGTGAATGTGGTGGAAGCTTCTGAGAAAGTTGTGGAAGTAGCCCCAGATCAAGAACCTACCGTTAAATCTTTAGATGATGCCAAAGATTTATTAGATAAAATCGAAGGCAAAGACAAAAAGTAAAACAGAAAAGCTATCGTTATCTTTTTAGCGAGCCGGTGAGGGTGGAAGTCCGGTAAAGCTCTGACGATGGAAAGATCCTTTACTTGCTATTTGCTGCTAAAATTAAGTAGGCAGCAACGGGTGATGGCGTTATTCATCAACGAGTTGGCTAGTTTTGCTAGTCAAAAAATCGGGTGGTACCACGACACGTTCGTCCCTTTACAGGATGAAGGTGTCTTTTTTTGTCGACTGGGGCGTAAGATCTGTGGGCTTGAAAAATCACTCAGGAAGACTTAAGCGACAAATGATAAGCGATCTGCCCCTAGACGCTAAGCCAGCTGCTTGGGACAAAAGTGATAGCAATCACGCCATTCGCCAATTATTGAATTGCACCTGTGAGACTATTTTCGCAGGACAAAATAAAAAAGGAGCGACCAATTATGAAAATGAAGGATACCTTGCATTTAGGAAAAACCGCTTTTCCGATGCGTGGCAACTTGCCAGTCCGAGAAGTTGAATGGCAAAAAGAATGGGAAGAGGCCAATATTTATCAACGCCGTCAAGAATTAAATGAAGGAAAGCCTTCGTTTATTCTTCATGATGGACCCCCTTATGCAAACGGCAATATTCACTTGGGCCATTCCCTGAATAAAATTTCAAAAGATATCATTGTTCGTTCAAAATCTATGTCTGGTTTTCGGGCGCCTTATGTACCTGGTTGGGATACTCATGGTCTACCCATCGAACAAGTGTTGACCAATAAAGGCATCAAGCGCAAAGAGATGTCAATGGTGGCTTACCGGGAAAAATGTAAAGAGTATGCTTTGTCACAAGTGGACAAACAACGAGCAGACTTTAAACGTCTGGGGGTTGCCGGTGATTGGGAGCATCCTTATATCACTTTGCAACCGGAATACGAAGCTGAAGAAATTCGGGTCTTTGGTAAGATGGCTGAAAAAGGCTATATCTACAAAGGCTTAAAACCCATTTACTGGTCACCGTCTTCGGAATCCTCTTTAGCTGAAGCGGAAATCGAGTACAAGGATGTAAAATCCCCCTCCATCTATGTCGCATTTCCAGTGGTTGATGGCAAAGAATTGTTGGATACCGATACTTCTTTCATCATCTGGACTACGACGCCATGGACCTTGCCAGCCAACATGGGGATTTCAGCAAACCCAGACTTTACTTACGTCCAAATCTTGGCTGATGATCGCAAGTTTGTTGTAGCCAAAGAATTGTTGGATACGGTAAAAGAAGCCATTGGTTGGGAAAAAGTTGAGGTCTTGCAAGAATTCCCAGGAACAGCTTTGGAATTTATGACGGCGCAACATCCTTTCTATGACCGGACTTCCTTGGTAATCTTAGGGGACCACGTCACGTTGGATGCCGGGACTGGTTTAGTGCATACCGCACCGGGACACGGGGAAGACGACTACTTTGTTTGGCAAAAATACGGCTTTAAAGATATTTTGTCACCAGTGGATAGTCGAGGCATGATGACTGATGAAGCACCAGGCTTTGAAGGTGTCTTTTATGACAAAGCCAATCCGATGGTAACTGATTTGCTGAAAGAAAAAGGTGCGTTGCTAAAACTTGATTTCTTCACCCATAGCTATCCTCATGACTGGCGGACTAAAAAGCCAGTGATTTATCGGGCAACGCCTCAATGGTTTGCTTCCATTGATAAATTCCGTCAAAATATCTTAGACGAAGTAGAAAAAGTTGATTGGATCATTCCGTGGGGTAAAACGCGTTTGTACAACATGATTCGTGACCGAGGGGATTGGGTAATCTCTCGTCAACGGGCATGGGGGGTTCCATTGCCGATTTTCTATGCGGAAAATGGCGATGTCATCTTGACTCCTGAAACCATCGAACATGTAGCCCAATTATTTGCGGAACATGGCTCCAATGTTTGGTTTGAACGTGAAGCTAAAGAGTTGTTACCTGAAGGCTTTACGCATCCAGGTTCGCCAAATGGTCAATTTACCAAAGAAACAGATATCATGGATGTCTGGTTTGACTCAGGTTCTTCACATGAAGCGGTCTTGCGTCAACGGCCAGAACTCAGTTTCCCAGCGGACCTGTATTTGGAAGGTTCGGACCAATACCGTGGCTGGTTCAACTCCTCAATCACGACTAGTGTAGCAGTCAATGGCGTCGCACCATATAAAGCCGTCTTGTCCCAAGGCTTCACCTTGGATGGTGAAGGCCGCAAGATGAGTAAGTCTTTGGGGAATACGATTTTACCAGAGAAAGTCATCAAGCAAATGGGTGCCGATATCTTGCGGTTGTGGGTTACTAGTGTTGATACCGAAGCAGACGTACGAGTTTCGATGGATATCTTGAACCAAGTATCTGAAGTTTACCGGAAAATTCGCAATACCATGCGTTTCTTATTAGCAAATACAGCAGACTTTGAGCCTGCAAAAGATACCGTCGCTTATGATCAATTACGTTCTGTCGATAAATACATGATGGTGCGTTTGAATCAAACCATCAAAGAAATCCGCGAAAATGGTTATGACAAATATGATTTCTTGACTATCTATAAAACAGTCATGAACTTTATGACCACCGACTTGTCTTCCTTCTACTTGGATTTTGCTAAAGATGTGGTGTATATCGAGGCTGAGGACAATCATCAACGCCGCTGCATGCAAACAGTCTTCTATCAAACCGCGGTGGCATTGACAAAACTCTTGACGCCAATCATCCCCCATACGGCTGAAGAAATCTGGAAACACCTGAAAGAGACGGAAGACTATGTGCAACTAGCAGAATTCCCTGCTTATCAAGAATATCCAAATCAAGGGGAATTATTGGATACTTGGCAAGCCTTCATGGATTTCAGAGATAAAGTGTTGAAAGCTTTGGAAGCGGCCCGGAATGATAAATTAATCGGTAAATCCTTGGAAGCAAAATTGACGATTTATCCTAACGAACCAGTGGCAGAGTTGTTGAAAGCTGTCGATGCGGATATCGCACAATTGCTAATCGTTTCACCAGATTACTTGACCGTGGCACCGGTGGGAGCTGAAGCACCTGCTGCAGCGCAAATCTTTGATGACGTGGCTTTATTAGTGGAAAAGGCCGATGGTGAAGTTTGTGATCGTTGCCGCCAAGTCAGAAAAGATGTTGGTGCTGATGCCAAGTTACCAACCTTGTGTAGTCATTGTGCAGAAATCGTTGAAGCTGGCTTTCCTGAAGCTGTCGCAGAAGGCTTTGAAACTAAAAAATAAATCAATTAGTCAGAAGCATATCGCTTTTTGATGAACTACAATCAAAGGGTTAAAACAAGCCGTGCCTTTCCTATTACGAAATGAGATAGGAAAGGCACGGCTTCTTTGTGACTAATGGATGGTAAGGCCGTAGTCTTCTTTTTTATGGTAAGTTTTTTATTCATCGATAAGGGCTGTCGCCAATCATGATAAACGTAAGCGAGAAATAATCCAACGCATTTTCTACCAATCACTCCTCCTTTATACTTAGCTTATTGCTAAATATGA
>NZ_JBMRGR010000019.1:0-38956 GCF_049384045.1 Enterococcus diestrammenae | reverse complement strand
AAGGACGCAGTCAAATAAGACTGTGAAAGGAAGCCTATAACAACGGGCTTCCTTCTTTTTTTATTTTATTTTTATTGGTAAAAGGGGCAACTAAGGGGCAACTTACAAACCTAAATCAGATAGCTTGTCCGTGATACTGGCACGCATCTTTTTGGTAACATGAGTATAGATTTTATTTGTGATGTCCGAGTCCTCGTGACCCACACGCTCCATGATCGCTGCAAGCTGTATGCCATTTTCTGCCAACAAGGATACATGTGTGTGGCGGAAGATGTGAGAAGTGAGAGTTTTGTGCTCCAGACCGATGCGTTTACCAGCACGACCAAGGGCTACGTTAAACGAGTTATACGGCATTGGCGTACCGTTTTTTGATACAAACAAGTATCCGCCTTTTAAATATCCGTCAATTGTAAGACTATCTAACTTAGTCTCATTCATTGTGCGCTCAACAAGTGCTGAACATCGTTGTGTTAAATCTATATCTCTAAAGCTGGTAGGTGTCTTCGGTGGTCCTTTTTTGGCTCTTCTAAAGCCGTTCTGGTAGTTAATCGTGCCGGTGATACATAGTACACCAAAATCATTTTTAAAGTCCTCTGGCGTTAATATGACGGCCTCACCTATCCGACAACCCGTTAAGTACATAAACTCCGCAAGCCTACCTACACGATATGTCGAGGGCCTGCGGTATAGTTCTTTGATCAAACGTTCGGCCTCGTCTTTTTCGAGGTACTTATTAGTAATTTTGTCTCGATCAGATTGCTCTTTTTTTCTGTATACGACTTGCACGTTTTCGAGCGGATTGCTATCTAAATACTCCAAACGGATAGCATAGCGGAAGGCCTGATTTAACTGAGATTTCATGCCACTAATATAATCGTTTGAGTAGTCTAAGCCGTCAAAAAATGTCTGAAACAACTGGATATCTGCATTTTTGATTAACGTCTCACCATCTATATGATCAAAAATGACTTTCTGCTGTGCGTTGTATGCGCTGATGGTGGAGGGGCGGATACCTTCTTTTTTCTTGTGGATAGGATACCACTCGTCAAACAGTTGTTTGAGTGTGAGATCCGTTTGTTTCTTTTGGCTCACTTTTCCAATTTTATCATCTAGCAACTTCTGCGCTTTCTTCTGTGCTTGTTTGCTGTCGCTGGTCAAGATTATCGACTTCCGCTTGTATTTCTCGGTGTACGGGTCCTTGTAGCGCTCAATATATTTAAACCTGCCGTCTGGCAATGTTTCCATCCACATTGTAATCAACTCCTATCATTGATATAATAGGCATAGCTAAATAAGCCTAGCCGTTTATTTGGTAGCACGCCTGTCTGTGGAGGAGGGGCGTGTTTTTTTTATTGCTCACTTTTAAGCGGTGTATCAATCGTTTTGCTGTCATCAAATGGTGTGTAGAAATAAATCACGCTAAAGCTATCATCATCTTTTAAAGAGTAGGTCATATCAAAAGAATATGATTCCCCTTTGTTTTCAAAATCACCAATAGTTGAGTACACGTTTTTATACTCAGTACCGTCATCTGCGTTTTCGTCATCCGGCATTTGATTTACTTTAAAATCATCGTCCGTTACGTCAACTTTCGCATCAGACAGGCCATAGTGTTCTTTTAATACCTTTTCTGCGATTACACCGGCGGTTGCTTTACTGTCATTTTCGGTGTTTTCTGCAGATTCTTCGCTACTTCCACACGCCCCTAAAACTAAAATACTACTCAAAACCAACAGTGACATTCCAAACTTTTTCATTAATTTCCCTCATTTCTTTGATATAATTATTTTGATATTAAATACTAACCCTAGCCGCAGCGCCAACTCCGACTGGGGTATTTTTTTATAGGTCAGCGCTCATCTTAAGTGCCTTACCTAAAATTCTTGCAGGATTATCTGGCGTTACTACATACGGATCGTACGATTGATTGTCTGGCATCAGCATCACCAAGCTTCCTTGGCGTTTGATACGCTTGAGAGTAGCTTCTGTGTCGCCATTAACTAGCACCGCTGCAATCTCGCCGTCCTCCACATCTGGCTGTTGTCTGATTAAGACATAGGCGCCGTTTGGAATAGTAGGGGCCATGCTATCACCTTTGCAATGGAGATAAAACAAATTGCCAGTCGGTAGTGTATCAGCAACTTCATCACGATAGCCTTGGATATTTTCCTCTGCTGTGATTGGGTCACCGCAAGCTATATCGCCGAGGACGGGAATGGAAACCAGTTGACTTACTTTTAACATTCCGTCAATCTGTTCTTCTGTAATCCTGGAACGCGGAACATTAAAGTAATCTGCTAAAGCTTGAATTTTATCAAGCCTTGGATATTTTTCACCGCTGAACCAACTTCTAACAGTCGCTTCTGCAAAACCAGTATCTCGTATCACATCAGCTTGTGTTTTTCTTTTTAATTCAAGCAACTCATTTAAGTTGTTTGCTAAAATTTCTCGCTGCTGTTGAGCTGTTGTTAATTGTTTCATACTACTTAATACCTCCTTTCGATGTATTAATCATATACCCAAAGTGAGGAAAAGTAAAGAAGAAAACGTAAACTTTTTTTACTTTAAGTGTTGACTTCGTACTTTTAGTGCGGTATAGTATAGACACAGACAAGGAAGCGAGGTGATATAAATGCCAGAGCAATTATCAATTTCGGCGTGGCGAGAAGAAAAAGGTTTAACCCAAGAAGCCCTAGCTCAAAAGCTTGGCGTCAACGAAAAGACGGTTAGTGAGTGGGAAAACAAAAAAGTGGCAGTTAAACCGATGCACATTTTTGCTATTGCTTATGTACTAAAAGTGGACGCGGATAGAATCCGTCCGTAATTTTTTTAATTTAAACCGCACTTTAAGTGCGGAGAGGAGGTTAACCAATGAAAACAGAAAACTGGAATGGTCACGAGATACGATTCGTCAATATTAATGATGAGTGGTGGGCAGTGGCGAAAGATGTTGCGGAAGCGTTAGGTTATCCAGAAACAAACGCTATGACAAAACGTTTAGAAAAAAGCGATTTGATGTCCGACAAATTGTCGGGTATGAACATGAAGTCGGTATTGGTTAATGAGTTTGGCATTTATGATGCTGTTTTCGGTAGTCATAAAAAAGAAGCTAAAGAATTTAAACGTTGGATTTTCGACATCATCAAAGAACTACGCCAGTCCACAGGGCTAGAAGGCTTCCAAGTGTTCCGAATGCTAGACAAGGAGCATCAGAAATCAGCTATGCAGAATCTAAAAAAGTCATTACGGAACCCAGTGCGAGTCGACTTTATCAAAGCGAACGTCATTGCGAATAAAGCCGTATCAAATAAGCACGGTTTCCCGAAAATGATTAAGAAGGCAGAGATGACGCCCGACATGTTGGTGGAGCGCCAAGAAATTTTAGATAGCACAGTAGAGCTTATGGGAATCAAAGATCGATATGGATTGAAGTTATCCGTAAGCGAAGAAATATATGCAAGTTTGGAACCGCAAGAGCAGACGGCGTAAGGAGGAATCAAAATGACTAGTCAACAGCAAGCAATTAAAAACGCACTAGCAGTAATGCTACCAGAAGAAACGGCTGAAATGCTGGCTGAGTTAAATGGTACAAAGCTGCAAGTTGTCTATCAGCTAATGTGTGAACAAGCCCAATACCACGGTGTAGCTGTGGAAGAACCAACTGCTAAAGACGTGCTGGAAAATCTAAGCGAGCTGGTACAAGCAGAATTTGAAACACCGATTACTATTGATGAGTTTCAAGATTTGGTTAGTACGCAAGTGTCGCAACTGATAGAAATTTTGGGACTTGACATTTAAAGGAGGCCTAACCATGCAACCAACATTAAAAGAGCTCATCCATAGCGTTGAGTCGAAACAAGTCGCTGCGGAGTGGGACCGTCCAGAAGAGCTGATGATACGGTTCAACGGCCTAAAAAAATCCACACTCTACGACTATCTGAAAGAAATGGATGATATCCCGGAATTTCGTGCGGGCATCATGCGACCGGGTGTGACGTTCATACACATTGGCACGTTTATCTGGTATCTGCGGTGGAAGGAAGCAAGCCGGTACCGGTCAAAGAAACCATCGCCAAGCGAGGTGCTGAAATGTACTGGCTAATCGGCAGCTTAGTAGTCGCGTTGATAGCAGCGGCGGCAATGATCGTGGAGAGGAGGTCTGATGAGTGAAAAAAGCATTTGATGCCATCGTAGTAATGACTACGCTGGCAATACTCGCCACGGTGATAGCTTTTCTGGCTACACAGTCACTAAAGGCTGCGATGATACTAACGTGGATGCCGGTCGCTTTCGGTGGGACTTACGTTATCGGCAAGGCGAAAGGGAGAAACTAATGATACGACATACTGGAATCGGGAGAGTAACCGAGATGGTTGGCTTTACCCGCAACTTAAAAACATCGGCCGCTCGGCAGTCCATCGAAAGTGATGTGGAAGAAGGCGATACCGTGCTGATCTATGACAACATCATCGGTATTGTAATCCGCAAGCTAAAGTGCAGTGCGGTAGTCGAGATTGACGACGGTGAACGCACGGTGATTAGTTTGGATTACATTAAAAAAACTGACTCCGCCAGCAAGCAATGAGTCAGTCAGGTAAAACTATTTGCCTGTATTTTACCACAGGAGGAGCAGAAATGAAAATCGAACGAGACCCATCCATCGAAACAAGATGGCTACTGATAGACGATTACGAGCCGTCAGGCATCATCGTTTTTGACATGACGGTATCGGACAGACAAGTAGCTGTTTTTCAAGATAGCGCTGATAAAGCACTGTCGATGGAATTTGATAGTTTGCAAGAATCCGCGCAATTTGATGCAGATGAATTAGTCAACGGGTTAATACTGCTGGCACAGATGATAAAGGAGGAAGCCAAATGAAGTTATACGATCTATCCGAAAAATACAGAGCGCTACTGGACATGGAAGAAGATATCGATCCAACTGTTTTCCATGACACGTTAGACAGCCTAGAAGATGCTATCGAAAACAAGGCCGAAGGGTATGCCATTGTTATCCGACAGTTTAAAGCCGATGTGAAAACGTTGAAAGACGAGGAAGACCGTCTCGAAAAACGTCGGCAAGCGATAGAAAAAAAAATCGGTATCATGCAAGAAAGTCTATACGAAGCCATGAAAAATACTGGCATCGATAAGATTAAGTCACCACGTTTTACTGTGTGGGTACAGAAGAATCCGGTGGCTGTTAGCATCACTAACGAGACGTTAATACCAAAAGGATACTACATTCCACAGTTGCCAAAGCTTGATAAGAAGCAACTTAAAGAAGATATGAAACACGGTGAAATTCCGGGTGTTGAACTTGTACAGACTGAGGGGGTGCGGATTAGATGAGTGAAAAGCAATTGATTTTGAAAGCAGAAAAAGTTTCGAAGGCTACTATGCCGGTGTTTATTGACATTGACCAGCACCAAAAATTGTTGGCCTTAAAAAGTGAAACAGGCATTCCGTTACGACGTTTGGTAGAAATGTTTATTGATTTCGGATTAGAAAACGTGGTGATTGAAGATGAAGATTGAACAATGGCGTCCTATTGATGGTTATGAAGGCTTGTATGAAATCAGCAATTTAGGGCGGATAAAAAGCACATATCGTCAAGGATGCACTACAAGCTTTCTAAAAATTTCCAATAACGGAAATGGATATATGATGGTTAGGCTTTGTAAAAACGGAAAAGCTAAAAAGTTTTTTCTGCACAGATTGTTGGCACAAGCCTTTATTAGCAACCCTGAAAACAAGCCTCAAATTAACCATATCAATGAAAATCCAAGCGATAATCGTTTGGAAAATCTTGAATGGGTGACACAAAAGGAAAACAACAATCACGGATTTCATAATCTAAACATGGCTATTTCTAAAATAAATGGCAAAGCAAGAAAAATTGTCCAATATGATTTAGAAGGAAACGAATTACGTCGTTTTGATTTTTTGAAGGAAGCAGCTCGCTTTGTTGGCGGTAACTCTATAAATATTAGCCGAGCGGCAAGAAACGTTATGAATAGGGAGACTGCTTACGGATATAAATGGAGGTATGAATAATGGTAAAGAAAATCAATGCCGAAAATTTATCTGTAAAAAGTGGAACATATATGATCTATGCTAACCCAGGTCTTGGAAAAACTTATTCTCTAGGATTTCTACCAGGTAAAACATTGATATTAGATGTGGATGGTTCCTCGTCTACATTAGCTAAGCATCCAAACAAGCAAAATATCGAAGTGTGGAGGCTAGATTCTTCTGATATTTGGCAAGAATGGATTGATACTATTTCAGATTTGGTCACTAATAAAGCAGTTTATGAAAAGAAGTTTGACAATATCTGTGTGGACAATATTTCTGAACTATTTAAAGCGCAATTAGAAGATTTAGGCAAGAAAGGTAAAAACAATGGTGTCCCGTCGCAAGCTGATTACCAAAGAACCGATTTTATGAATCTCAGAGGTTTAAGAGCTTTGAATAATTTGGATTGTCGAATCGTTCTTACTGCTTGGGAAACTACGGATACCTATACAGAATTAAACGGACAGTTTTTTACTCGATCCATGCCGGATATTAGATCAAAAATTCTAAACAACTTTCTTGGACTATGTGATGTGGTTGGAAGATTGGTAACAAAAAAAGATGAAGACGGCAAGGAGACACGAGGCCTAATATTACAGCCGAATCAAAGTGTTTATGCAAAAAATCGGCTAGATGAACGCAATGGATGTTTGGTAGAAGACCTAGTAAAAGAAGTAGGTGATGCCAATGGCGTACCAACTGAGACCGTACCAAAACAATCTGGTAAGTGATGCTAGAAAATATCTAGCACAAGGATTTAAAGGCGTGTTGATACAGTCGCCTCCAGGTAGTGGGAAGTCAGTAGTCATAGCGGAAATTACTCGCATGGCTGCGGAAAAAGGTGGATATGTGCTGTTTTTAGCCCACAGGAGAGAGTTGCTGGACAACATCCGGGAAACACTGGAAGAAAACGAAGTTAAGCTCTCGCAAGTGTTAATCTTGTCTGCGGTCATGGCGAAAAATCGCCTCCACACCATGCGAAAGCCAACGCTAATCGTAACGGATGAAGGACATCACGGGAAAGCAAAAACTTACAAAGCAATCTATGACCACTTTGCAGACGTACCGCGATTAGGTTTCACCGCCACGCCTTGGCGCATGAATGGTGATGGATTTACCGACATTTACGATCAGATGGTGGAAGGTCCAAGTATCCAATGGTTAATTGATAATCAATGTTTAGCGCCATACCGATGGTTTTCTATCCCACTTATTGACCGGGGAAAAGTGGACTTTAAAAACATGACACGAGAGGCCGAAAGCTCGGCAGCACTCTTTGAGTCTGACGCAACCATTCAAGGGGATATCGTGGGCAATTACCAAAAATACGCAGACGGCAAGCAAGCGATAGTCTATGCACCGACGATTGAGGTTAGTAAGTTAATCGTCAAATGGTTTAACGATGCTGGTATCTATGCGGTACATGCTGACGGTAAAACACCGATTAAACAGCGCGACCAGATTATGGCTGATTTTAAAGCTAAGAAAATCACTATCCTAAGCAACGTGGATTTAATCAGCGAGGGATTTAACGTGCCAGATGTGGGAGTTATTATCCTTTGTCGACCCACGCAGTCCATCGTATTGCACTTACAGCAGTCGATGAGAGGGATGCGTTATCGGCCGGATAAGGTATCTATCATCTTAGACCACGTAGGCAATGGTGCTAACTTAGGTCTGCCTGCTGATGAGTTTGAGTGGACGTTGTCTGCCAGAAATCGAAAATCATCTGGTAGCGAGGGCGGGCCACCGAGGATTACGTGTCCAACGTGTGGACAGCAGTTTTTATTAAAGAGTCTGCTAAAAATTGGCGATAAACCACACTGCCCGTTTTGTATGGCCGAGATCCAAAAACAGGAAAAAGAATCATCGGTCACGTTTGACGAGACAGTCAAAATGGTGGAGCTAACCACCGAACGGGCGCGGATTGCTAGACTGTCACGGAAGAAATTTTCTAAGACTGCCCCGCTGTCTGCAAATTATGAGATTGCGGAAGCGAAAGTAGAGGTAGCAGGTAAAGGCAATTCACTGTTTAAAATGTTTGGCTCACTGACTGCATGGTCAGGAAAAGAATTTAGTATAGCCGAGTTGGAAGACTTAGCAATCGAAAAAGAGTTATCAATGGAATCAATTTTAAGGGCCTATGAGTGGGCTGTTAAAAAGGCTACGGAAAAGCCGGCAGAACCGGAATGGTTTGCGAATAAAATATCTTAATAAAGCGAGGAAAACACAATGGGATTTAAAGTAAATTATGATGAAGCACAGGACTTTGGAGCGGTACCAGATGGAACTTACGAGGTAGTCATTTTTAACGCACGGGAAGACGTGACGCAAGGTGGTGCAGAAAACATCAACTTCGACATGATTATCCGTAACGATATTGATCAACCGCGAAAAAACAGCCACCTATTTCATAAACTCTGGAAAGCGAAAGCAACAGGTAAATACAACCGAGGCATGATTATGTATTTAGCGAAAACCTTTGGTTTGCAAGATGGTAAAGACTATGCAAGCTTTGAAGACTTCCTAAATGATTTTTCTGGCAAGGTAGCGAAAGTCCAAGTCAAAAACGAGCAGTCAGAATATAACGGAAAAACGTACGACAATACCAACATTAAAAAGTTTGAAACAAGTGCATTCCCACAGTTACAGCATGTTTGGAAAACAAATTCGAAAGAAGAAACGCCTGATTTTGGTCCTAGCAGCTCGATTGATGTCAGTGATGATGATCTTCCGTTTTAAGGCTAAGTTATAAATGACTTACGACAAAATTCCCTCCGAACTCCGTGAGTTAATCCAGTGGGGGATTTACAAGCGAGAGTGGGACGAAACCAGAAAAAAATGGAAAAAGAAACCGCACAATCCGTTTAATGGCAAATTAGCTAGTAGCACCGACGAGAGCACGTGGTCTGATTTTCAGACCGCTCTCGATGCTATTGGGAGATTTAAGGCAGACGGCCTAGCATTTTATTTTAAACCGCCATATATCGGGATTGATTTAGATGATATTGGCGATGACTTAGAACGGTACCTAAATGGAGATGTAGAAAGTAACATCGTTTATGTTTTTATGAATTCGACCAAGACATACTCGGAAATTTCTATGTCAGGCAAAGGCGTGCATATCATTGGAAAAGCGAAGATACCGGGTCCTAGACGACGAAAAGGAAACGTTGAAATGTACACCGATGGCCGGTTCTTTGCTATCACAGGAAATTTCTTTGGTAAAAATAACGAGATTAACGAGATACCAGAACCACAGATTAAATTCCTCTACCAGCGCTACTTAGATAGTGGCGAAGTAATTAATGGGAACTTTCAGCACGCTTGGCGAGACAGCAACGATTTATCCGTGCAAGAAATCATTGAGACAGCTACTGCTTCTGCCACAGGTCAGCGGTTCCGAATGTTTTTAGACGGTGGTTGGGAGAAAGCCTACTCTAGCCAATCAGAGGCAGACATGGCTTTTGCCAACGACTTAGCTTTCTGGACTGCCGGTGACTTCCAAAAAATGGACGAGATTTTCCGAATGTCGTCACTCATGCGCGATAAGTACGATCAAAAACGCGGCAAGACAACATACGGCATCGGGCTATTAAACAAGGCGGTTTCCGAAAGTACGAACCATTACACCGGAAAGAAGAAAGCAGACGATTACTTTCTGTCAATACCAGGCATTACCACGGATATCCCGAACGAACCAAAACGATACTACAGCTACGACGATACTGGAAATGCCGAACGGTTTTTAGATATCTTTGGCAGTCTATCCAAATACAGCTATGTCAATAAGTGCTGGTACTTTTATAACGGCAAAAATTGGGAACAAGACAACATCGGCGCTGTCCGAAAATGGATTGACCAGACGATTGAAATCTTTAAACAGGAACCCGTTAATGTGCCAAAAAGTACCAGTGAGGACGAGCTGAAAAAATATCTCGAAGCCAAAGAAAAACATCTGAAACGCTCCCGGAATAATGCCGGTAAAGAGGCCATGATGCGAGAGATAAAACACAATGTAGCAGTGCTACCGGAAGAATTTGACGGTGAAGACATGCTATTTAATGCACAGAACGGCTATGTGGATTTAGCAAGCGGGACCTTAAATAATCACGATATCACGAAGATGTTTACTAGGATATCAAACGCCGAGTATACGGATAAAGTGGACTGCCCGCGTTGGGAACTGTTTCTGGAACAGATTTTTGATGGTGACAGAGAGCTTATCCGTTACATCCAAAAAGCCGTTGGCTACTCCCTAACTGCATCAACCAAAGAGCAAGTTATGTTTATCCTCTATGGTAATGGCCGAAACGGGAAATCAGTATTTTTGGATATCGTCTCCGAGATCATGGGCACGTATGCGAAAAGTATGCAAGCCGATAGCTTGATGGTAAAAAAAGGCGGTAGCGGTGGACACAATGAGGATATCGCACGCCTCGATGGTGCACGAATGGTCACATCAAGCGAGCCAAATGAAGGCGTCCGGTTAGACGAAGGATTAATTAAGCAGCTAACCGGTGGCGATAGTGTTTCTGCCAGCTTTAAAGGCGGGCACGTGTTTGACTACAAGCCAAAATACAAACTTTGGTTAGCGACCAACCACAAGCCGATTATCCGGGGCAATGACGATGGTATCTGGCGACGTCTGCCACTGATACCGTTCACGGTGCAGATACCACTTGATAAAGTCGATAAAAATTTAACCGAAAAACTCCGCATCGAGCTACCAGGTATTTTTAACTGGGCCGTGGAAGGGTGCTTGATGTGGCAGAGAGAGGGATTAAAACCTCCCGCTGGTATCCAGCAAGCGACCATGGAGTATCGGAAAGAAATGGATGTTATCGGCGGATTTATCGAGGAATGCTGCACAACGGGTCCGGGATACGCGATTGGTGCGACTGATTTATTTAAGGCCTACGACAAGTGGGCAAGGGATATGAACGAGCACCCGTTTTCTCAAACGGTGTTTGGGAAGAAAATAGCAGATCGTTACGAAAAGAAAAAAAGTGATGGCCGAATGAGATACGTCGGAATTGATTTAAAAAAAGAGTTTCGAGAATTTAGTCTAAATGTTCCTGGTTTGTAAAACAGGGAGGGTAGGGATAGTTCAGGGAGGGTTTTGGAGTAACTGTCCCTGTACCTAAACCCTTGGTACTACTACCTTTTATACCTCTTTAGGGATAGTAGGGATAGTTATTACTAAGTAAGAGTAAATAATATAAATAGTAAATATATATAAATTACAGAAGCAACCACGAAAAATGGCTAAACCCTCCCTGAAATGGCAAGACGCTTAGAGCGACAAGGGATACAGAGTTTCTAAACTATCCCTGAACAGGGAGGGTTTGGGCTAGAAAGGGGTTTGATTTTATGGAAAGAGAAGAAATCCTAAAAAATAATCGAGCAAAGGAATTACGGGTAAAACATGGTTATTCTCTGAAAAAGTTACAAGAGAAAATTTATGAGGATAAGGGACCTGTAATTTCCACTTCCGCTTTACACAATTTTGAGACTAGAAAAACTGTGTTGTGGGAACTAGCAAGAGAAAAGATGGCAAGTCTATATGGAGTGTCTATTGATTATTTAGATGGTGCCGATCTATGACAGCAGAAATCGACATACAAAATGCAATCCGGCGAGAGTTGCCCAAGTATGGTCACTTTGTTTATCGGGGTAACGTCGGAAAAGTAAAAATGATGGACGGTCGCTGGTTTGATACAGGACTGCCTAAAGGATGGCCAGATTTATTTGGATGGACCAAAGAAGGAAAATTTTTCGCCATAGAAGTCAAAAACGAAAAAGGCAAGCTCCGTCCAGAACAGATTACGTTTGGCAATTTTTTAAAGAGTCAACCGGTGCTATACGGTGTGGCCCGTAGTGTGGAGGAGGCGCTGGCGATTGTCAACAATGGATAAAAAGCAAAAGCAATACCTACGCGTAAAAGTCTGCCGGCTGATGGACGCTGGGAGGACAGAAGAAGCAAGAAAACTTATGGATATCCTATGCGGTGTGGATGGAACGCATATTCGGCCTGATGACAAACGCCAACGCTGCGTGCGTGTAACGGATATAAACGGAAACATGGTCGAATATCGATCCGTCGCTATATGCGCGGAAGCAATGAAGGCCTCTGTCGCACTGATAAATAAAGCAATCCGCATCGGCACACCGGTGACAGGTAAGCTAAAAGGCTATGTGTTTGATGCCGACGAACCGAGCCATGGCAAACGTAGTACCAAAGCAAAAGCGATTAAGCCAAATGGCGAGGAACTGATGTTTGACAGTATCAGCATCATGGTTAGAGAGATTGGTGCTTGTGGGGGCACGGTGTATAAGTTTTTAAATCTAGGTACGCCAGTGATTGACGGGAAATTTGAAGGGTGGAGATTTGAAAGATGCAACTAAAAGTAAAACGACTAACAGATACGGCGGTACTGCCGATTAAGGCACATCCGACTGATGCGGGATTTGATATTTTTGCGGATGAAGAAAAAAATCTGTATAGAGGGCAAACAGTCTGCGTATCAACAGGCATTGCAATTGCTATCCCAGAAGGCTATTACGGGCGCTTGAAAGGTCGTAGCGGTCTTACATCTAAGACAGCCCTACGCGTGCAGGAAGGCACAATAGACAGCGATTATCGCGGAGAAATTAAAGTGATTTGCGATGTGCGAGACGCAATGCTATCCGATGATGTGTGGAATGATGAGTGTTATTTGGAAATTACCAAGGGTGCGAAAATTGCCCAGCTAATCATCCAGCCTCTCCCAACTGTGGAAGTTGAGGAAGTTGACGAGCTGGACGATACAGACCGCGGTGTTGGTGGCTTTGGGAGTACGGGTATCTAATGATCTGTGCAGAAAATGCACGAACTATTTCCATTTTGGAAAGAGTTGGAGGAGATAAGAGTGTTAGTAGATATTTTTACGGGTATTTTTGCTTTGATTTTAGCTCCAATCATATTCTTAACGTCATTCTGGATATGCAAAAAATACTGGATTCCGAATGCTAAAACGCTAAATGAGCATAGAGGGACTGAAAATCAATTGCCAACTGGCTATTGGATAGTATGGGCTAAAAATATGAAAGAAATATTTTTGGATTTTAGTTTGAGAGACCTATAAAAGTAGTGGGTGTTTTCAAAATGGAAAATACCATGAGGAGGGAAACTGATGAGATTTTTAGATTTATTTGCCGGCATCGGTGGTTTCCGTCTTGGAATGGAACAAGCAGGTCACGAATGTGTCGGTTTTTGTGAGATTGATAAATTTGCCAGAGAAAGCTATAAAGCGATACATGATACGACTAACGAGGTGGAAATGCATGACATCACAACAGTACCAGATGAATTTATTCGAGGAATCGGAAGTATCGACATTATCTGTGGAGGATTTCCGTGCCAGGCTTTCTCAATTGCAGGAAAAAGACGAGGTTTCCAAGATACTCGAGGAACTCTTTTCTTTGAACTTGCAAGGTTCGCATCTATTCTCAGACCACGCTATTTATTCCTTGAGAACGTCAAAGGATTACTCAATCACGAAGGAGGGGCTACGTTCGAGACAATCCTCAGAGCCTTGGATGAACTTGGGTATGATGCGGAATGGGAAGTGCATAACTCTAAAGACTACGTTCCACAAAACAGGGAGCGAGTTTTCATTGTCGGACATCTTAGAGGAGAACGTACCGAGCAAGTATTTCCTTTCGAAAGAGAAAACAGAGCGACTGCTGAAAACTATATAAGACCCATTAATGATTCTAAAAAAACAAGAGAGTCGCTGAACTTTGATAGTACAAATAGATTTTATGATATATCAGGAATAGCCCCTTGTTTAAATACAATGCAAGGGGGAGATAGGGAGCCAAAGATTGCAGTTGTTGGAAATATTAATCCAAGCGGTCGAGGAATGAATGGAGAGGTCTATTCGAGTAAAGGTTTGTCTCCAACTCTTACTACAAATAAAGGTGATGGTAACAAAATTGTCATACCAATTTCCGATGTTGATCGAGTAAATAAAAATCAAAATGGACGACGGTTCAAGGAAAATGGAGATGAAATGTTTACACTAACGACCATTGGCTGCCATGGCGTAGGGATTATCCAACGTCCGCGTGGATATAACGCTGGTGGGCTGCATGAAATTGCTCCAACTATGTCAGCGAATAGTTGGCATGAGAATAATATGTTGCAGACTGGATTCGCAATTCGCAAACTGACACCTCGAGAGTGCTGGCGATTACAAGGCTTTCCAGATTGGGCCTTTGACCGAGCGGAAAAAGTAAATAGTGATAGTCAGTTATATAAACAGGCCGGAAATTCTGTGACGGTACCAGTAATTTACGATATTGCAAGAAGATTAGTTTGAGGAGGACCAAAAATGAACAAGCGAGAAGCGATCTTACTTTTAGAGAAGAAGCGCGATAAAGCAATCGGTGACATGAGCTTTTTCGGCGAAGGAAGCAGAAAAGGTTTGATGAATGAAATCCGAGTGAATACTTATGATATTGCCATTAACACACTGGAGCAGATTGACGAACCGCAAGCCGAGAAGGTGGAAGTGCCTGATTTTGTGGCGGAGTGGCTAAAAACTAATAAGTATTCAAGTGACATATATGACCTATTTCAAAATGTAGAATATGCCACCGATGCAGATGGGTTTATTCCAGAAAGCTGGAAACGTTGTGAAGAGTTTTATGACTGGATAAGTCAAGATTCCGATACACTTTATATTTTGTCTGATGCTATTAGATACGGCTACACCGTCAAGCCGAAGCGGTGGGTGGTTAAAGCGAATAATTTTGGTATATATTTCACAAGTTTTCGACCTGAAACACTATCGGGTATTTTCGGGACTAAAAAATGCGCTAAGGCATTCACCGACCGTGCCAAAGCCGAAGCAGTAGCGACCTTGATTGATGGGAGTGTGGAGGAGGTATGAGCCCTAGCGAAGTTGTCAATCAAGAAATAGAAGGTGTTAAGCAAAACATCGACATCTTGGGAACGCCTAAGTTTTATCAGTTTAAAAAACACAGTGCCCTGCGATATTGGAAAGGCCAATTCGATGCCATGATGAGACTGCGACATTTGTTTCAAGTGGAAGAGTTAAAAAAGATTGAGGAGGTAGCGGAATGAACCTAGCTTGGATGGCAGAAATGTTTAACAAGGAAATCGATGAATTAAACAGGACTATTGAACACCTCAAAAGCATCGGTGTTTACGATGAAAAAGTCCAAGATGAGATGGTTGCCAAAGGTATTTTGGGAGCGCGAGAGCAGATTAAATTTTTGAAAGGAAAATATTTGAGTGAGGAGGTCCCAAAATGACCAAGTGGATAGTATCGGCGCCAATAGCAAACAGCGACTTGTCAATGAATTTTGTCTGCTATAACGTGGACGAGTTGGAGGATTTGCTGGCAGAGTTTCCGAACGCAGATGTGGAGGAGGTGGGCGAGAATAGTGTTCGCTACTCGCTAGAAGAGGCGAAAGAAATCATAAAACAGATTAAGGGAGCGACAGTCTCTCCCTCTCTCACCGACGATCAGCAGGTCGTGTTGGAGTGGTTGAAGAAAAAAATGACAATAACTGATATAGAGCCTATTGAATTAATTTGGCGCCTTAGAGTTAACTCAACTAAAGAGGGTTATCGAGATATGCCAGTTTATAAGAGCTACAGATATATGACTAAAGCCGGACAATTCCAAGTCCTCGCTGCGTTTGCGGAATGGGGGTGCAACCAATGCTAATTAGCGATGTGGAAACGTTAGAAGATATCAGAATAGTAAATATGTTGTTAATACGAGTGTATGACCGATCAATGGACGTTATCGGCAGAGAATCGTATATCACAAAGCGAGTTGAGGATGCGCTGGATGCCACGAATAAGATTCTGGATTTGCTAGACGAGGAAGAAGAATGACACATGACCAGCAAACAATACTAAACATGCTGAAAGATGGCGCAGAACGGCGCCCGAAAGAGATTATAAGCATGCTCGTAGAAAGCATGTACATGAGCGAGAGCGAAGCATTTGACAGATTGAGTAGTAAACAGGCGAGAGAAGTGCTTGTGGCGTTTATTAGTGGCAAGGAGGACTAAGAATGATACCGAAGTTTAGAGCGTGGGATAAGGAAGAACTATGTTGGATAAATATAGCAACATTGAATTTTGATGGAGAGTTCTGGTACCTAGCGCCTGCGATGGATGACTTTAATCCAGTCTATTACGAAAGTGAATTAGGCGAAACATGGGAACTCATGCAATCCACTGGCTTGAAAGACAAAAATGGCGTGGAGATTTTTGAAGGGGATATTGTATTAGCTAATGGAGTACAAGTAACTGTCTCGTTTGGCGAACAAAAATACGAAGAAAATTATGGCGACGAAACTTACTATATTGGTTTTAATGTTTTTACCAAAATGGGCTACGGGATGCTCATACCTGTTAAATATGAAGTCTTGGGCAACATCCACGAAAACCCCGAACTGTTAAGCTAGGGAATCGAGTGAGGGAGGAAGAAAATGAAATACACAGTAGCGTTATCCCAAGCGGATATCCAAAGCATTATTAACGGCAGGGAAGTCAATGTCGTTTTGCCGAACGGGCAAAAGTTGGTTATCCGTCAAAGCTATGTATTAGACGCAACAGCGCCGTTGTTAAACGACGAGTACAATGTGCAGAGCAAGACCGCAGAACGGAATAGGGACATAGCCAGAGATTATTATAGAGATATGCTAAAGGATATTTATCAAGGAGGAGCAAGATGAACGAGTATGAAGAAGCAAAAGAAGTTGCCATTAAATCATGGGGCTGTTTGTGGGGAATAGCCCTCATAGTATTTTCCATGGCCCTAAGTGGATTTGTAACCATGAAGCTGTGGAACGGACTAATCGTGCCAACGTTTGGATTTGCCACACTGAACTACTGGCAGGCATTTGGTTTAGATCTATTCATTAGCTTTCTGACCGCCAAAATTGGAAATAAGAATGATGGGTACGAGGACAATCAGAGAGCGTATGTGTCTATCATTGCTACATTACTATTTTGGGGCCTTGGGTCGATTGCAATGATGTTTATTTAAAAATTTTAGGAGGCAGGCAGGTTGGACTTAGAAAAATGGCGCTTTGAGCGTGTGAAACAAGTATTGCGTGATTATCCGGAGTACGATCTAAAGATAGCTAAGATTGAGGAATCTATCCGCTACCCACACAAGCCGGATGATTACGCATCAGACAGACGGGGGACTAAGACCACGCCTGAGACAGCCACAGAGACACTGTGGACGATACAAACGCATGATGCGATTAATCAGTTTAGACACAACCAAAAGGTCGTGAGCGAGCTATTAGAGGAGTGTGGATTAGATACAGAAACGATTATCCGCGAGCTGTACATGCGGAAGTTCCCACGATACACCATGCAGGGACTGGTGCAGGAACAAAAGATAAAGTGTGGAAGAGATAAGGCGTTTAAACTTCGGAACCGGTTCTTTGAGGAGTTAGACAAAGCGCTTTAAATTCGGACGAAATTCGGACGCACGGACCTTTAAATCGTTATAAAATTATAAAGTAGGATATTGGATGAGGCGACCACAAACGACACGGTTTCCTCCTTTAGGATATATTTTTAGAGATGCGCCTCAATTCAAATCCATTAACCGCTGGCTAATTAAATCAGAAGGATGTGAAAACGAGTCACTCCTTTGGTCATTTGTCGAATGGCCGGCGGTTTATGTCACTGTGGCGGAAAGGGTAGACGCTTAGACCGTAAGATAAAGTACTCCTCGGTTATGGGAACGACGTGATTAATAAGCTAAGTCGGGAACGTGAATGAAGTAGCGTACCAGTCGGATATATAATCTTTATCATGCAAGGTTCGATTCCTTGCCAGTGACTTTGGGAGGACTCCTTGACTCTTAGCGCGGAGCATTGAGTATCTGATGACCCAATGAGATTGAGACGGTACTCCGAGCCATTAGGCACTGAGCTTGTCCAGTAGGGTGCTGTCAGGACAAGTCAATCTCAGGAGGTAGCTCCTCCGGTTGACGTGTAGTTTAAAGAATGGTAAAAACGGCTCCACTATCAGGAGTAGATGCAGTGTCGATAGCTGCCACGTCAATAGCAACCGAGCATTCCCAACCGCCAGGCATGGACAAACGGTGGGTCCCAGAATGGGGTAGGTTGCTTAACATTAAGTTGGACTTGCTAGGGATACGGCAAGTTGCCTGCGTGAGGCTTTGATACACGAGTTGGCCACGACCGGAGGCGGTAGTCCAGTCCAGTATCTATACATATCACAGACAGTCTTCGGGCTGTCTTTTTATATACCCAAGGAGGGCAACGCCATGACCTACACCGACTACCTAAACTATCTCAAGGCCAAGCATCAAGAGTTTGCTAATTATTTCCCCGGCTACTCAAAGCAACGGATAGGATTGATCGTGCAGCGGTATGAGTATAACCACGGCAGACAGATGGACTATGCGACAGAGTGCAGGGTGTGGCGGGATTACTTTGATTGGATATGTGAGAGGTGGGAATGAGATGAAAGACTTTTGCGAGGCTATCCTAACGTTAGATGTTAACGATGGTATGGCGTGTGTTTATCAAAAGGCAATCGAGCGGGAGAACAGTCCGTTTGGATTGAGAGACAACTGGAATGGGAACCATGCACATGTGGATATATCTGGTAATCAGTTGACTATCTCTTTGCTGTCGCACACGTTGCCTAATCTTAAGCAGACTGTTGATTGGTATGAGCGAGTAGGGGCTAAGGTGGTATACACAAGCTATGATACCTAGGGAGATATCGAGACCGTTTTATAAATCGAAAGCATGGCAGAGATGCAGAGCTGGATATATTAAATCGGTTGGTGGATTGTGCGAGAGATGTCTGTCAAACGGAAAGATAGTCAAGGGGTATATAGTCCACCACAAGGAGCACCTGACAGAGCAGAGCATACATGATCCACAAGTAAGCCTTGCTTGGTCTAACCTTGAGTATTTATGTTTGGATTGTCATAACAAAGAACATTTTGAAAAAGAAAATATTTTAAATGATGATGTGATGTTTGATGGCGATGGCAACCTAGTCGAGAGGTAATCCCCCCCCTTGCTTTTTTAATTCTGAAATCGGTTAGGGAACGGAGGGGGACATTCAAAAAATGCACAGGCTATTTTCGCATAAGCCCCACCTCAAAAGAAAGGAGGATTTAGATGGATGATAAAACGAGAAAGCTTCTGGTAGCAAATGAAATTAAACGGCTAACGGATATCTTTAAAGAACTAGACAGCAAGAAACAACGGACGGTTAAAGGACTGATTGAAGAGTCCGCTTTTATGAAGGCTACGCTCGCTGAATTGAAAGAAATCATACAATCAGAAGGTGTCGTCAACGAAATGGAACAAGGGAGCTACTCTATTATCCGAGAACATCCAGCTTTGAAATCGTACAACACGACAATCCAGCGGTATACGACTGTCACCGAAAAATTGTTAGGATTGCTACCGAAGGATGCGCCAAAACCGGATGATGATCTATCCGAATTCAACGCCTTTTTGAATGAGAGGGCTGATTGATGTGGAAGAGACATACATTTACCAATATTGGCTAAGCTTTAAACAAAACGGTGGAGAAACCTTAGTATCGGAAAAGATTTACAAACTTTATAAAAAATTGGTCGCTGATTTGC
Organism: Enterococcus diestrammenae; assembly: GCF_049384045.1. Taxonomy (NCBI): domain Bacteria; kingdom Bacillati; phylum Bacillota; class Bacilli; order Lactobacillales; family Enterococcaceae; genus Enterococcus; species Enterococcus diestrammenae. Next base: position 19,189 of record NZ_JBMRGR010000019.1, on the reverse strand, counting down.
AAAACGCAGACAGCGATTTTTATTTTGACCGAAAACGTGCGGAACATCCGATTAAGTTTATTGAAAAATTTTGCCACCCGTCAAAAGGGAAGCAAGCAAACAAACCGCTAAAATTAATGCTTTGGCAAAAAGCGATGATTGAAGCAATTTTTGGCTTTATAGATATCGAAGGGAATCGGAAATATCGACGTGTATTTTTGTTGATTGGACGAAAAAACGGGAAGTCTGCAATAGCCTCTGCTTTAGGCCTTTACATGATGATTGCGGATAACGAAAACGGCTCTCAAATTTTGGCAACTGCTGCTAAAAAAGACCAGGCGAAAATTATCTGGCAAGAAGCAAAGCTGATGGTGAAAAAATCGCCAACGCTACGAAAAATGATAAAGACACGTGTGGCAGATATGATTGCAGATTTTAACGATGCTGAGTTTAAACCGTTGGCAAGTGATTCCGATAGTTTAGATGGCCTCAACGCTCACTGTTCCTTGATGGATGAGATCCATTCGTGGAAAGGCAGAGGAGGACGTCCGCTATACGATGTAATTGTCGATAGTATGACCGCACGAGAACAACCGTTAATCTTAATTACGACGACATCCGGCACGACCCGCGAAGATATCTTTGACGAACTCCGAGAGGAAATGTCAGACATTATCGACGGTTGGGAAAATGCAGAAGGCTACCAAGATGAACGAACAATCCCGTTTATGTACGAGTTGGACGATGCCGAAGAATGGCGAGATGAACAGATGTGGGTGAAAGCCAATCCTGGAATTGGTGTCATTAAGAAATTCCAATCGTTGAAAGAAAAGGTTGACCTAGCAAAGCAGAATCCGCGCATGGTGCGAAACATGCTATGCAAAGAATTTAATATCAATGAATCCGATACAGACGCTTGGCTAAGCTTTAACGATTTTAATAGTGAAGCTACGTTTGATATCGATGAATTGAAACCGCGGTACTTTATCGGCGGAATTGATTTATCCGCTACAACCGACTTAACGTGTGCGACTGCTTTATTTGCATTGCATGACGATCCGCAAAAGCTCTATGTCCTCCAAAAATACTTTATGCCATCTGATTTATTTGCCGAACGAATTAAAGATGACCGTGTGCCATACGATAAATGGTTGGAGCAGGGGATTATAAAATTATCTGGCGAAAGCAAAGTAGATTACAAAGATATCACGGTTTGGTTTACCGAGTTACAAATGGCGCATGATATCTATCCATTTAAAATTGGCTATGATGCTTGGAGTTCTGGTTACTTGGTTGACGAAATGAAAAATGCTTTTGGTCCATCAGTGCCAGAAGGCGTTTATCAAGGCTACCGCTCCCTATCATCGCCGATGAAAGCACTAGGTGCAGATTTAACCAGCGGAAAGATTAATTACAACAATAACGGACTATTGAAATGGTGTATCTCGAATACACGCGTAAAAACAGACGAGAACGCCAATATTAAGCCGGTGAAGGGCAACAACCCAAGAAAACGGATAGATGGCTTGGCAAGCCTGTTGGACGCGTACGCGACGTATGAGCGATACATGGAAGAGTACCTAGGTTTAATTTGAAAGGGGTGAGAAATTGAAATTATTTAACAGGAAAGTAAACGAAACTCCGAAAACAGTAACGAAGTTTCAGATGGTCGATGAGCCAAGTTCTGGTTTTGTCGGCTTTGGCGGAAATGTTTATGAAGCCGACATTGTACGAAGTGCCGTCCGTCCGTTAGCAACTGCTGTCGGAAAGACTGTGCCGAAACATCGGTTTAACAGCAGGATTAATCCAAACGTAAATGTCTTAATGGTCTTAATGGAGCCAAACCCAATCATGAGCATGCAAATGCTTTTGGAAAAAACGATTTGGCAGTATCGCATAAACGGAAATGCGTTTATTTATGTGGAAAAAGATGATAGAGGCAAGCCGATTGCATTATATCCAATTGTCTCAAACTCCATGGAATTGTTGGTAAACAAAAGCGGGGAGTATTTCATCAAATTTTATTTGCGAGACGGAAAACCATATACATTCCGTTACGCAGACCTAATCCACATCCGCAATGATTTTACAACCAACGAAATCTTAGGCGATAGCTTGGCTCCCTCTCTGCTACCGCTTCTTGAAGTAGTGCAGACGACTGACCAAGGGATAATCTCGGCAATCAAAAACTCGAATGTAGTGAAATGGTTGCTAAAATTTAACCAGACACTCCGTCCAGAAGATATCAAGTCCAACACAAAGCAATTTGTGGATGACTTTTTGAGGACGGACAGTGAGGGGATTGGCGCTGCGGGCGTTGACTCCAAAGCCGACGCTATCCAAGTGCAACCATATTCTTATGTACCAGAAAAAGAGCAATCTGCTGCGACACGTCAAAGGATTTTAGATTTACTAAATACCAATGACAATATCGTGAATTCCACATTTACAGAAAACCAATGGATTGCGTATTACGAAACGCAAATCGAGCCAGTGTTGATCCAACTATCAGATGGATTTACAAAGGCTTTTTTTACGCGTCGAGAACGAGCTTTGGGGCACGAAATTATGTTTGAGTCTAACAACTTGCAGTTTGCTAGTATGCAGACCAAGTTGCAAATGGTTGGTTGGCTAGACCGTGGCGTAATGACCGTCAACGAATATCGGACGATTGCACTTGGATTGGAACCTGTCGAAGGCGGAGACATGCGTTTACTGCGCAAAGACACCGACCGATTAGACCAAAACAAAGGAAAGGAGGAAGCGGATGAAGAAGATAAATCTTAAAGGCGATGTCGTCTCCAACTCAACCGGCAAGTTGCTCGATTGGTGTGACTTTGACTCTATTTATCCAGCCAAAGTCCAAAACGCATTGGACAATTTAAACGGCGAAGATGTGGAAGTGACCATGACAACGAACGGTGGTTCCGTTTTTGCCGGTCAAGAAATTTATGACATCATCAAAAATTACTCTGGCAAAACCACGTTAAAAATTAGCGGTCTTGTCGCAAGTATCGGCACATTGATTACTTGTGCGTTTGACGAAGTGCTGATTAGTCCAGTCGCTACGTTTATGATCCACAATCCAACACTTGCGGAAGTCAGCGGTGAGAAAAAGGATATGGAACAAGCGGCGCAATTACTATCAACTGTGGAAAACACAATTTTGGAAGCTTATGTTGCAAAAACTGGCTTGGACAAAGAAGGCCTATCTGAATTAATGGCTAACCAAACATTTATGACAGCACAAGAAGTAATCGATTATGGATTTGCTGATGGATTAGCAAAAGAAGAAGAAACAGAACTGCAATTAGTAGCGAGTTTTGAAACTTTGGCTAACACATCGTTTATCACCAAATTAAAAAGTATGAAAGAAAAGGAAGAGCGTGATTTGGCAGAAGCCAGATTGCGTTTTTTACATTTGAAGGGGGAAAAATAATGGATTTGGAAACAATCAAAAACTTATTGGCGGAAGGAAAAATCGATGAAGCCAATAAAGCAATGGACGAGTTGGAAGTCGAAAACAAACAAACGTTTGAAGAACCGAAACCAGCGAAAGTAGAAGACAAAGCATTGGAAATTAAACAACCAGAAGAGGTGGAAGATTTGAAAAAAGTGGAAGAAGTGAAAGATGTGGTAGCACCGAAGTATGAAGATGTATTTGCGAAGATTTTAATGGGGCGTGAACTTGAACCACAAGATAAAGTTGCATACGAAAAAGTAAACAATGTTGCATATACTCACCAAGTATCAAATCAACCTATTTTGATTCCAGAAACAACTATGGCTGGAATTTTAGGATTAATTGAAGAACAACATCCGTTTTATGGCGCAATTCGCAAACTGAACGTTCGAGGCAATTTAACTATCAAACAGCACGTTTCAGTGGATGCTGGCGATGCATCGTTTGTAGATGAAGGCACCCCAGCTGTTGATGAGGAAAACAAATTTGCTGAAATCACGTTAACTGGATTTGAAGTAGCTAAACTAGTCCGCGTGTCGTTTAAGTTAGAAGCAATGTCAATCGAAGAGTTCATTCCGTACATTCAAGCTGAAATCGCTGATCGCGTAGGACGTACCTTAGGTAAAGCTATCTTTACTGGAACTGGTGTGAAACAGCCTAAAGGTGTATTAACTGTTTTATCTGAACAAGTAGGAACTCCGCAAATCGTTACGGCTGCTGGAGCGATTAAATATACCGACCTGACTAGCTTGCGTTCGAAAATTGTATCTCAATTTGCAGCAGGCGCTAAATTTTATGCGAAAGCTTCAACTGTTTGGAATTCTTTGGCTACAGTATTAGATGGCTCTGGTCGACCTATCTTTATTCGAGAAGCAGTTGATGGTGGTGTAGGTACTATCTTTGGTATTCCAGTTGTAGAAGATGACGGTGTTCCTGAAGGTGAAGTTGTATTAGGTAACCCTGCTGCAGGTGTGGTACAAAATACAAACGAGCCATTCTCTATCCAAACTGAACGTAGTGTAGTAGATCGTGAAACTCGCTACCAAGGTTACACAGTGCTTGATTGGGCTGTAACATACACACAAGCGTTCGCACATTTGAAAGTAACAGCGGGGGAGTAATTTCCCCTAATTCGTTAGGGGTAGCCGACTTAGAAAAGCCGACTAGCAACAATACTGTTGTAGAAATCAAAGCTTATTTAGACGATGTAGGCATTGCTTATAAATCAAGCATGACAAAAGCCGAGCTTTTAGAATTGGTAGGTGGTTAGATGGTAGAACCGAACGAATTACTCACAAAAATTAAAGATCATATCCGCCTAGAGGACGGCATGGACGACTCCATGTTGTCTTTTTATTTGGACTCTGCCCACCGCTACGTTTTGAAAAAAATTGGTTATACGCAAGAGTATCTGGAAATCATGGTAGCTACCGTCATGTTTGAACATCGCTTGTCCTCCGAAGAACTCGGAAAGGCGTTGCAAGCATTGGAACCTATTTTTGGTTTGGAGGTGCTGACAGATGAGCCTGCTGAATAGTCTGAAGTGGAAAGCTGAACTGCAAGCCATAACCGATACTGTGGATGAATACGATCGACCGAAAGAAGTCCGCACGAAAGTCCGAGATATTTACTTTGTTGAAATCGGCATTACAGCCGAAGAAAAATATCTCTCTCAGCAAGCCAAAACAAACGTTGTCCGGCGGATTAAATGTCGCTGGGATAATACAATCAGCGAAAAAACAAACGGTCTACTGATTGACGGTGTGGAATTTAATATCACTCGAATATATGTACTGCCGGAAGTTAGAGAAATGGAGTTGAGTTTAGCCTATGTCGATTAATTTTGCGGAATTGCGAACGGTGTTAAACTCAACCAATTATCCTGTGTTTAGAGACAAATCGCCGAAGAATACACCATTTCCGTATGTCGTGTACTCATTTGTTAGCGAGAGCCGAAAGGTTGTGTCCGGGAAGACATTTAAACGATTGCCGTATTATCAAATATCGCTTTTTACCACAGGCACAGAAAATGACTTGGCGCCAATCCAAAAAGTGTTTGACGAAAACAACGTGCGGTACTCACCTTTTTCTGCGACTCTGGGTGATGAAAACGATGATACAGTCACTAATTTTTATACGTATGTGCGGGTGATTGAAAATGACAGATAAAAATGGATTTAAGGATGTGGCGGATTACCTTGGGAATATTCTACGAGCCGACCCACAAAAAGTCTCGATTGAATCGCTAACCAACGCGGCGAATTTTTACACAGAGAAATTAATCCCACAGATACCAAAAACACTCTTAAAAAAAGAGCACATGAGGGACCATGTGAAAGTGGTAGTGGAAGACACGCAAGTAAAAGTTATGTTTGACGACACCGCTTTTTACTGGCGGTTTGTTGAAAACGGTACGCCGAACCAACGTGCGCAACACTTTGCCAGCGGAACATTTGAACAATATCGGGAACAAATTGAAAAACTAATGACCGAAGAAATTATGAAGTTACAGGAAGGATGATAATCATTGGCTAAAACAGACGTTTTATATTTTGATGGATTAGACGATATTTTGATTGCAATGATGACCACGCCAGACAACGTAGGCGTTGAGCCAGTTTACAGTGAAATTGTACGCTTGCCGATTGCAACAAAATTAGGAATTAAAGGAAATGGCTCCACTTTGGAAAAATGGGCATCTAGCAAGATGTTTAGAATGGTTAGTCGGGAAACAAAACACGAAATCGCATTGGACCATGTGGGTATCCCGATCGAGGTTATGGACGAGCTGAAAGGCTTAGTAGCTGTTAATGCTGCGACGTTTGGCACTACACAATCTCGTGAGTATCCATTTTTTGCATTTGGCTTTATCGGAAACATGGAAGGCGGAGGCAAAAAAGCGGTGTGGTATCCGAAAACTCAGCTCTCAAATGTGATTGATGAAGAATATGAAACTGCCGAAGAAGAAACAAAAATCAATGACGTTACTGCCAATCTTGTGTCTGTTGGTCTTAAAAACAACGGGGTAATCTACTCTAGTTTTGATTCCAACCGGACGGACGGGTCATTAGAATTGTTCGAGAAATTTATCAAGCAACCAGTCTACTCCGAAACACAATGGACTACTTTGGCTGGCGGTGAGTAAATGGCAAGACTAGCTGATTACGGAATTAATGTCACTGATTTTAGCAACGTTCGCGAAATCTCAATCCGAGGAACCAAATTCCCAATCTCATTTACTATGGAAACAATGGAATACATTGCAGATATTTACGATGGCGATTATGCGGAGTTTGAATCTGCGATGAATGCCATGCTGAAAAAAGCTGACGGGAAATTGACATCTAGCACGCTCTCTCCGGCTGATTTAAAAATTATGCGGGCTTTGATTTATGGCATGTTAAAAACTGGTGGACTAGATGAAACACCAGACACCATTTTTAAATTTTTGGGCATGAGCGGGGATGTGCTGTCTGCATATAGCGCATGCATGGAAATCTTTGCAGACCAAACATTTCAGGTGGAAGACTTAAAAAAATCGAAGAAGCCACAAGACTATCAAAAAGCGCAAGCAAAAAGAAATCCAAAGAAAAGCAACCGACGGAAATAGGAACACCGTGGAGCTTTTATATTTATGTAGCCCTCACTCTCTTAAATTGGAGTGAGGATTTCTTTTTGGGCGCAACTCCTAACTTGTGGCTTAAAGCCTATATCCAGTGGCTAGAGGCTAACACAGACTTTGAGCCACCGAAATCAGTCACGATGGACAAGAGTCCGTGGTGGTAGGAAGGAGGTAGAAAATGGCAGGAAAAGAATCTGATGTAGTTTTAAATTTTAAAACGAACGGTGAAGTATCTTACGCGAAAACCGTGAAAGAAATCAACAAAGAAATGAACTTGGCTAACACCGAGTACAAGAACCATGTATCGGCAATGGATAAAGATGCTACTCAAACCGAGAAGTTGACCGCAACCAAGAAAAAGCTAGAGAAACAAGTCGCATTAGCTGAACAGCGAACACAGATGCTCCGAGAAGAATATGAGAAGTCTGTCAAAGAAACTGGTGAATATTCTGCTGAATCCGAAAAGCTCTACAAGAAAATGTTAGAATCCGAAACCGGTCAAAACAAGTTGAAACGTGCATTAGAAGAAACAAATGAAGCCCTAGAAGAGCAAGGAAAGATGTCAGCTGAAACAGCTGAAAAACTGGGCAAGATTGAAGAAGCCGGCGAAAAGGTTAAAGGTGTCGGTGAAAAGATGTCTGTTGGTATTACAGCGCCGATTATGGCAGTGGGCGCTGCTGGATTAGCTGCATTTAGTGAAGTGGATGAAGCATTAGACACCATTATTACCAAAACTGGTGCAACTGGTGACACAGCCGACAAGCTATCCCAATCCTTTGAAAATGTGGGTAGTAATACTCACTTGGAGTTGCAAACCGTTGGAGAGGCTATTGGCGAAGTAAATACTCAGTTTGGATTTATGGACAAAAAGCTAGAAGAGTCCACCGATTATCTTTTGAAGTATGCCGAGATTAACGATACTGATGTCTCACAATCTGCGATATCCGCAAGGCAGGCGATTGAAGCATACGACATGAGCTACGACGATCTAAACAGCGTGCTGGACGTTACAACAAAAACGGCACAAAATACTGGTCAATCTGTGGATGACCTAATGAAAAAAGCCATTGATGGTGCGCCTCAAATTAAACAGCTTGGATTGAGCTTTGGCGAAGGCATTACGCTGATGGGACAATTCGAGCAAGCTGGGATTGATTCTGGCGCTGCACTAAGTAGCTTGTCAAAAGCGACTACCGTTTATGCTAAAGACGGCAAGACATTAACAGAGGGCCTTGGAGAATTACAGGACAAAATCATGAATGCCAGCTCCGAGACAGAAGCTATCAACGCAGCGGCTGAAATATTTGGTACTAAAGGCGGTCCGCGGATGGCTGATGCAATCAAACGCGGAACACTTAATCTGGAAGATTTAGCCAGTGTGGCCGGAGAAAGCGGAGGAGCAGTAGGCACAACATTTGAAGCTACTCTGGACCCAATCGACAAGTCGAACCAAGCCATGAACAATGCAAAACTAGCAATGGCAAGTGTTGGCGAAAGCATCCAAGTAGCATTACTGCCAGTGTTTGAGAAGGCAATCGATGCATTAACTCGATTTAAAACATGGTTTGACTCGTTAGATGATAGCCAGAAACAAACGATTTTAACAGTCGCAGCAGTGGTCGCAGCAATTGGCCCATTTTTAGTTATCCTCGGGACGTTACTTGGTTCCGTGACAAAAGTTGCTAATGGGATTAGGACGCTCAAAACGGTATTTTCCGCCATGAAACTTGCTTTTGCAGCCAATCCGTTTGTTTTGGTCATAGCCGGAATAGCATTGTTGATAGCTGGTTTTGTCTTAGCGTACAACAAATGTAAGTGGTTTAGAGATGGTGTGAACGCATTTTTCAAAGGAATAAAGGACGTCGGGAAATCGGTCTTTGACTTCTTGAAAAACCACATTGGCGGTGTGTTTGACGGTATCATGGCAAATTTCAACAACTTTGCTAGTGCAGGAAAGCGAATATTTAACGGCTTTATCGATTTTATTACTGGAGTATTTAGCGGAGATTGGAAAAAAGCTTGGAATGGAGTAGTCGATATTTTCGGTGAAATTTTTGATGGAATTGCCTCTTTGGTTAAGGCGCCGATTAATCATGCTATTGGGCTGATTAATGACTTTTTGGGAAACTTAGGATCGATTGAGATACCTGATTGGGTACCGAAAATTGGCGGTAAAACATTTAGCATTGGGAAAATTCCATACTTGGCCAAAGGCGGACACTTGATTAATGGCCAAGCCATCGTCGGCGAAGCGGGTCCAGAACTGTTGAATGTTGCCAATGGGAAAACCACAGTCACACCTTTGACGGATGCCGAAAAGAAAAACAAATCGCAAGCAAGTAATATATCCGTCGAACAACACAACCACTTTGGTAATGTGGACGCGAACAATCCGTCCGAATTAGACCGATTAAATCGCAAAATGGAACTAGCAAGCAAACAAGCAATTTATGATATGGGAGGTGTTCCGACGTGACGAGTGTAAATTTTATGAATCCTGATGAACCAAATTTTATCTGGAAAGGTCGGAATGCTCTCTTAGATATGGATTGCATCATTGAGTCCGAACTCCCGGAAATATCGGCTAACAAACGCTATGAAACTTATAGCGTGGTTGGTCGGTCTGGCGAACTCCATGAGACATTTGACGATTACGATGCTTACGATTACGAAATCGAGGATATCACTATCCCACGGGAGCGATTGTCCGATATCAAGCAATGGCTGTCTGGTAGAAGTCGGTTGATTACGCATAATGATGCTGATAAGTATAGGGATTGTATCTGCACCATGTCTAAGCCATTGGAATTTGAAAACGAATGGGGTGTTTTTTACACGTTTGGAGCGACATTTAGAAGTCAACCACTCAGAAAAAAAGTGCGAGAAGTGCCGATAGAGTTTACTAATGGAACATTTAAGTTTTTTGACCCCGGGCAAGAAGTCGCAAACCCGTATTTTGAAATCCAATCTACTGGCGGAGATATCAGCCTAAAAATTGGTAGTCGAACACTCACCGTCTTAAATAGTCTGGCTGCCTTGGTGACTGTCGACTGCGAAAATGGGAAAGTAATGCAAGAGGGCTTACCGCTGTTTACAAAAGGTGATTGGTTAAAAATCCAACCAGGCGAAAATACGTTGACGGTCACAGGTGCAGTTAAAAGTGGCAAGATGTGGAATAGGAGCGTGTGGCTGTGATGGAATTTGTCTATATTTATAAAGAACTTCCGGAAGACTTGTCCACGAATGGTGAAGCGCTAACCGATTGGAAAGACTTGCCAGAAATCACACGTGTACTAAATGACAAGTTTTCTTTTTATGGGAATTACTCATTAGATGGTCAAAATGCTGATTTAATCAAAAACGGGAGCTTTGTCAAGGCTTTGACGGAAAACGGGACCTGGCAATACTTTGAAATCTTTGAGCCAAAGAAAACGCTGGACTCCATATCGTTTAACGGTCGCTTTATCGCAGCTATGGCCAATAGGAATTTTATTGACTACTCATTTACCGACAATGGAAATGGTAGTCAAATTATGGCTAATCTCCATAGTTCACTGGCCTTTCATCAAAAATTCCGCTACTTGTCAGATGTACCAACTACTCACCAGTTTACAGCTAAACAAGTTGGACCGATTGATGCTATCGTTGGCAGTAACAATGGCAATCAAAACCTAGTTGGCGTCACCGGCGGCGAGTTTGATGTTGATAATTACGATATCAAATTGGTTAAACAAATTGGCGCTGACAATGGTTATCGGATTGATTTTGGGATAAATCTGGAATCAATTGAATCCGAAGTGAGTGAGCAAGTTGTTAATGCGCTGTACCTGGTAGGTGGCGTACCAGATAACGATTATGATCAGGACAAAGAGCCTTTGACGTACAAGTATTTGGAAATTGAGGGTGTCGATGATAGCAATCGACGAATTGGCAAACGGGAAAATTCTAACTGCAAAACGTTGGAGGAGCTAAAAGCCTGGGGACAATCGTTGTTTGACAAAGACCGAATCCACGAACCAACGGCTACTCACAAAGTCAACATGGTGGCACTAGAACATACTCTTGAATATCAGGAGTTGTATGAGCAGTTTGCTAGGCTCCATTTTGGGGATGTAGCACATGTATATGTTGATAAGCTTGGCATGGAACTCAAGGAGCGCATGGTTGAGTACGTGTGGTTTCCGACGATTGGTAAATACAAGTCGATCGTGCTTGGTAGTAACCTATCAAAATATACGTCAAAAACAAAAACCGAAACTGATAAACTTGCTGACAAGATTAATAATCGGACAGAGACATTGGTCACTAATATAATCAACGCTACGGCATGGATCACTGGGAATTCTGGTGGACATGTCGTTTTTCGTCCGGAAAAAGGACCGTCAGAAATCCTAATTATGGACACCAGGGACGTAGCCAGTGCCAAGAAAGTTTGGCGCTGGAATCTGAATGGGCTTGGATATTCTAGCAATGGAGTTAATGGTCCATTTGGTTTGGCCATGACTTCGAAAGGCGAAATTGTAGCAGACTTTATCAAAGTTGGAACGATTCAAGCAAATGTTTTTGAATCGTCATTTAATAATTATGGCGATGTGCTAAAACTCGTGTCCGGAACGTTGCAAGCTTGGAATGGCACTAAAAAAATTATGGAGCTAACGAAGAAAGGACTCCAGTTCTGGAACAACAACGAATCAGTTGGCTTAATTGGAACCACCGGCGCTAAGTTTTCAGGCATTGCTTTACCTGACGAAAATTACAACGGCCGCTCATTGTTTATCACTCTGGACGAGGGCGGTCAAATCATCCAGTTGTCGGCTTTAGATCAAACCGGGATTCAGCTGGATAAAAATGGAAATATTGTTTTAAAAGCAAAATCTGGTAAAAATGTATCTGTCGAAGTTGGAAACTTTATCGCTGGTAAATCGACTTTTGTTGGTGACGTGAATATCGCGGCTGCGCTCAAAGCTCTTAGCCTAGAAATCACCAATACACTAAAAGTCAACGGCCGAATAGATGCAGCTGAATACGCAGAGTTCGCTAAGAATATTAGAGTCAATGGTCTTGCGGCAACTGAAAGGCTGACAGCTAGTGACTCGTTAAACGTTGGCAATAACGCTATTGTTGGCGGCCGTTTAAATGTCAAAGAGCTCTATGTAAATGGCGTGAAAATTGACACGAACGGGAGCGGCTCTGGCGGTCCCAGTGGTGGGGATTTGACCATATTTGTAAAAGTATTGGCATTGACGGCTAAATACGAAATGGGCGATCGTTCGTCGGGGTATTATCACGAACCTTTAAACGATGGAGCCGGCTGGAACTATGGTAAGTATTCATTCACGCAAGCGTATGAGATGACGCCATTTCTAGCTTGGTTAGCGACTAACTATCCAAGTATCCGAAGTGCGCTGGTCGGGAGTGTGGGCACGTCAGAGTTTAATAACTCATGGGCCACATTTGGTGCTGCCAACGAAACGTTGTTCACCGGTGTGCAAGCCGAGTATTTCTGTCGTCAAAAATTGAAACCTATGATCGAACATTTGAAATCGAGCACAGGCGTGGATTTAAACGACGGCAACAAATGGCTTGGGACACTCTCCATCTTTTGTTCCATCACAAACTGGTATCCAGCGGCTGTCCAAAGCGGATTCTTTTACAATTTTGTACAACAGTTTGCGAGTTCATGGAACGACAGCAGCTTTATCACGACAGTTTGTGATTACATCGTGGCCAACGCCGCATCAATGGTGGCGCCAGAATATGTTCAAGGGATTCAGAACCGCTTTCGGGCTGAAAAGGTCGATGCGCTGGCATTGACAACACCAACGAAGATCCCGTTTGATACGCAAGCAATCGGAGGTTATCAGTTGCCAATAGCTAAACCAATCACAGTCGCCTCTGAATTTGGGATGCGAGTACACCCAATTACAGGAGTCTTACAGCTCCACAATGGGATTGATTTAGTCAATGGCAATCCAAATACACCAATTCTAGCATCCAACGCTGGGAAGGTAGTCCAGGCTAGTAGTGAGTATTTTGACTACTACGGAAATTATGTCGTCATCCAGCATGCGGATGGCTTGTATACCGGCTACGCTCACCTATCACGGATTGATGTCACGGCTGGTCAAACCGTCACAGCAGGCCAGCAACTAGGTTTGATGGGCACCACAGGACCATCGACAGGCGAACACTTGCATTTCCAACTGATGAAAGCTTTTTGGCCGAGTAGCGATGATGATTTTGTTAATCCACGGACAAAGATAACGATATAGGAGGGATTTTAATTGGCAATTAGATATCCAATTACATTAAGTACAACAGAACCAAATAATGATGTCGGTTTATTAAAAATCCGACAAACAGATCAAGACACACAGACATTTATTGTAACGATAACGGAAAACAGCAGTCCGAAAGCATACACGGGGCTGAAACCATTCTTTTGTGCCAAGATATCGACAGACTTAGGCCTAGGATTAATCGAACAAGAAGTTGATGGACCGATTGATTCTGCTAACGGAAAGCTGGAATATACATTAAAACCAACCGATTGGCAAAATCTTGGCCGCCATACCGCATATTTTAGTTTTAGGAGAATGAATTCTGATGGTAGTTTTTCGGAACAGTTTACGACTCGCGATTTTTACTACAACGTTATTAAGTCGGTCTATTCGGACGGAATTACAGAAGTCAAAACTAATGGATCAACGTATTTATGGACGTTTGAAGACTTAAAACGCAGATTAGATGAGTATTTATCTGCTGGAAAATCTGATTGGGATGAATTTGTAAATCAAAATAAGGAAATTTTGGAATCACTTGATCCGAATGGTGAATTGCTTAATCAATTAAATGATTTAAAAACGCAGTTAGACGAAGCGAAAAATAACAATTCTGCTAATATCAACGATGAAATTATGGGTGGCATTCGTGATATCTTTGATGCACCACTGTTTGATATTCGAAATCAGCTTGAATCCAGAAAAAGTAATGTCAATATCGGTCATATTACCGACGTCCACTATGTTGTGCGGTCAGATTATTGGGGACCATTCCCTGCTGCTTCCTATGGATTAACACATCTTTTAAACATTGGGACTATATCTGATAAATTAGACCTAATCATTTCCGGGGGTGACAATGCTGACGAAAACAAAAACACTAAAACGGAAATTTTAAAACATCAAAGAGACTATGTAACTACGTTAGACACATGCAGCGAGTGTCCGATTATAATCGGCATTGGAAATCACGATGATCAGTCTATACGAGCAGATGCGAATAAAGTTCCTGGGACTGATTTTTTAGTAACAAATGCAGAATTTGCAGAATTGTATTTCCAGAAATCGAGTAGATTTGGGGAAGTGCGAAATGGCGAATCAAATTATTGCTATTATGATATTCCAAATACTAACGTCAGAGTAATTTGGCTTGATTTGTACCAAAGCCCTGAAACATTAGATAAAAACGGAATTCTCAAATATCCACGTACGAACACAACCGTAATCCAGCAAGACCAGCTGGAATGGTTAGCAAATACTGCGCTAAAAACCAATAGAGATGTAATTACATTTAGCCACTGCAATATCAAGGGGACAATTGGAGGGGAGCCAACTGCTAATGTTTACAATCACGATGTACTTTTACAATTGATTAATGGATTTGCGGGTAAAACCAGCGGAGCCCTACTTGGTAGTAGTGCAGACTTGCCAGTAAATCTAGATTTTAATTTTAGCGGACAAACAGGAGATGTTATTGCAGTTGTTTGTGGGCATCAGCACAGGGATGATTACCTTTTGCAAAGTGGAATTAATTATGTCATTACTGCTCAGTCTGTAGGCCGAGATAACGATGGCACACAATACTGGTATACGCCACAAGAGGATAGTTGGTCAGTTTTTAGTATTGATGAGTCAACTAAAACAGTTGAGATTTTAAAATTTGGTCGCGGTACAGGACTGACATTTGGTTATGGAGGCGAAAATTAATGGAAAGTATGTTAGCTAAAATTTGGCGCCTTTTTAGTCATCACAAAGGGCTAGGAGGGGAAGAGGCTCATCCGGAAGTTAATCGTCTAGTATCCGGCTTCATGACACCGGACATGTTAAGCAAGCTTACTGCTGCTAACGGGGACAGTAAGTTAATTAGCGACGGAGATATTAATGTACTTGATCTATCGGCAGGAAATTGGCTAATCGAGGGCAATTTGACAAATAATTTACCATTAACTTACTCATTTTTTTCGGTAAATGTAGTGCAAGCAGGCTCTCGAAAATTTATTACAGCGACACAAACCGGGACTGGAAAAATATGGACTTACGTTGTTAACAATGATGACAATAAAGTTGATACACCAATTGGCTGGAGAAGAATTTGGCAAGAAGTAGTTTTATTTTCTGGGAGTGTGGGAAAATTGAACGATTCGATACTTCTGACAGACGGAGTCCATAAATTTGAGTTTTTCGATATCATGTACGAGTATCAAGGCAATCACAGCTTTGCTCGGATCACTGTTAATCAGCTTAAAAGTGGTTTTGGATTGACCAGCGTTAATATTAATAACGGCGTGACAGATGTTGGATTTTCTTATGCAGAAACAAGTGTTTCGTATGTAAATAATACACAATTAAAAATTAGCGCATCAAAAAGTGTAAATAACAATATGGGGTCATCAAGTGCATCGGAAATAAATACTGCAAATATAAACATTTATCGTATTTTAGGTAAGTTTTAGTTTTTTGACAATCAGCCTAATCGCTGGTTGTCTTTTTTGTTACTCCCAAAAGCCAAAAAATGAAAAGGAAAGTGAGTCTAATGGATATGAAAATGATACTTTGGGCAGGAGAGATTGCTAAATAGCAGTCTCTTTTTATATTTTGCGGAAAAGAAGGAATGCAGATGGAAGTGTTGGTGCAGATTAACGAATTTTTTGGGCAATATTTTGGCGTGGGATTGATTGGTGGAATCGTCTTTGCTGGACGGCAGTTTTGGAAACTCTATCAGGAGATTAAAAAGCGCAACGATCAGCTAGATGAATTGCTAAAAGGCCAAACAGAATTAGACACGCGGCTGGACGCTTTAGAAATGCAAGGCAATCTACGTCAAGAAGCCAGCCTAGCCAGTCTCCACGACCGAATTTATGCATCGTACGAAGTCATTTTAAAACGTGGCGCGGTGACGATAAAAGAACTAAATAACATAAGCCATCTGTGGAAAGCATACAGCGCACTTGGCGGAAACGGAACAGGGAAAAAGATGTATGAACGTATCTGTGCCATGCCTGTAATTGAGAAGGAGGAAGAATAACAGATGCCAAAATTTAAACTAACGGATGAGCAGTACGCAATCATCAAATGGACAGTGCAGATTGTCATGCCGGCATTAGGCGTGTTCGTGGGCGTCGTAGGCGGTGTTTTAGAGTGGAGCTATACCGATAGCGTGCTGACTATCTGGACGGCCCTCACAGTCCTTTTGGGGACGTGCTTAGGAGTGTCCAGCTACAACTACAATAAGGGAGACGATATCGATGAGTAGCAAAAATGGTGTATCGTTTCGGCAAATGTTGGTTGGAGCTTGGAACTATGCGAATAAGTGTCCCTACTCAATGGACGCTGATTCTGTGACGGTCCACGAGACGGATAACAATGCTTCAGCCAATAACGAGGTTAGCTATATGATTGGCAATACCGATCAAGTATCTTATCATGTCGCTATTGACGAGAAAGAAGCGGTGCAGGGTATCCCATTTAACCGTAACACGTGGAATGCTGGTGATGGGGGCAGCGGACACGGTAACCGCAAGTCAATCAGTTTTGAAATCTGCCGAAATTACAATCAAAGCCAAGGCACAAATATCACCGGCACGCAGCTTGAGCAATACAAAAAAGCAAAGGCTAATGCTATTAAAGTAATCGCTCAAATCATGGTAGAGCAAGGTATTCCAGCTAATACCTCCACAGTCAAGTCGCATTATGACCGTTCTGGTAAAAATTGTCCTAGCAAAATGCGGAATGATGGGCAGTGGATTACTTTTCGTGACGCGGTCATTAAAGAGTACAACCGCTTAAAAGGTGGCGGCAGCTCAAGCGACCTGAAACCCAACCCTAAACCCTTAAAAGACGGCAAGGCCGGTGACACGGTCAAAATATATAACGCCTTGTATCGCGATAGTTTAGGCGCTGGAAAGTCTACTGCCAAACGTGGCAAGCAAGGCAAGATTAAGCGAATCGTCGGCAACTCCAAGAAATATTTGATTGAGGACTGGGGCTGGGCGCACCCTAACGATATCCAATTGGTTAAGCGCGCAGGGAGCGCACCAAAACCACCCGCTAGTAAAACTAAAACAGTAACGATCAACGTGTTAAATGTGTACACTGGCCAAAAACTATCTGACAAGATCGTGCGGACGGTCAAAAAAGGGCAGAAAGTTAAAGTCACCGCTACGGCTAATAATGGGCAGTCAGTCCATGGTAGTAAGAACTGGTCTGAGGTTGATGGATTCGGCTGGGTGCCAAGCGTATATCTTAAATAGCACAACAAAACCCCTGGGATTGCGGTCCCGGGGGTTATTTTTATGCAAAAAATAGACCTCATTTTTTAGGAGGCCTATATTATTTAAATAACGAAGTTGAATATGAATTGAACGCCATTTGAATATCATCATATAAATCAGGGTAGTCAATATTGATTTTTCCGAGGACTTTTGTTCCCAATTCCTTAGAATGAACGGTATTTACTTTACTAGTCCGACAATAGCAATCTTTCCATAGTTTTAATGAAGGATATGAATTTATCGGTATAAAAATATCATATTGAGGAATTACATTTGAACGTATGGAAATACTAGATATTGGCAACACTGTAAAATCACAAGGACCGTGTTCTTTTTCGTATCCAATTATTAGCACTGGACGACCTTTAAATTTTATTTCCCCTGATTTTGCGTCATAATAACGGAATCTACTCATTCTGATTTGACCCACAAAATCGCTATTTTTCATAGACTAAGTACCTCATCGTCGAATTCATCAAACTCATCGAGATACATGTCGTATTCATGATCAAAAAGTCTTACGTCTTTGGCATCTTCAAGGATGTCGTCTGCAGTTATTGGAGAATAGCCATGTTGATCATCAGATAGGCCGGTTCTACTTTTAAGCCACGATTTCTCCTTGTGAGTTAAATCCGCAAGTGCCCAAGGCTCATATTTTCCATATTGGCAGACCACATTGTCTATAATGTATTGCTCTTGCTCTGTTAGTTGATTGTCATTTTCCGGTGAGAACGGCTCGTAATCATCTTCAAAATAAAACCTTAATTGAGGTAGAACAGGGCCATATTGCCATCCTTCAAACGGTTCATCAAAGAGCGGTTTTCCAGTTAAAGCAAGGCTTTCTCTTTGAGCCAAATACATTAGTTTTTGCAGTTTTAGTTCGCTTCCGTTGAATTGAGAATTGGAACGCATCTCATAACTGTAAACTACATATTGAGCAAGCTTTTTTATATTCGACATCTACCGGACCTCCTTTTACCATGTTTCACAACAAAAATCATTGTTTCACACCCTAAGTATATGGGTGATTTGGCTAAATGTAAATAGAAACGGTGCAAGTTAAGAAAAATATGCAAAACGTGCAACTATTTTCTAGCTGGGTACTTACTCTGTTCAAACTCAATCACTATCTGTGGCTTGCCAATCACCGCATATTTCCGACAAACAAACTGTTTCCTACTATTGTAATCTCCAGCCACTACTATCTTACTACCTTCTGCTACATCGGCCAGAAAGGCGAGAGAATGGGTAGCAATCAGGCAGCTTACCTCATCGACTTTAAAGTAGACGAGAGGGCGCTCCGACATTTTGAGTATCTTAACCTTACTAACTGTACCTCTGATAGTTTGCATATCATTCACCTCACTAAAATTATACGAACGTATGTTTGTTTTGTAAAGCGAACAGGAGGTTAAGATGGGGGCAAAAAAGGGGCAATAAGTCCGATATAGTCTAAAAAGTGTCGGACTATCTACTATTATATAACCATCAAAATAGCCTGATTTTATTGGGTTTCGTATTCAGTTGGATATGTTCAAATGTCGTCAAAGTGAAGGACGCAGTCAAATAAGAC
>NZ_JBMRGR010000018.1:0-41187 GCF_049384045.1 Enterococcus diestrammenae | reverse complement strand
AATTGTTTGCTAGCTTTTGCTTGCAATGTTTTGTTATCTCAATCGAAATTGAGATGCCCTACACATTGGTTCGTTTTGCTTTTTGTTCAGTTTTCAAAGGTCTAAATGTCGTTGTCGCTAACTGCTTCAGCAACTCTTATATCTTATCGGAAGCTCAACTGTTTGTCAACAAAAACTTTTAATTTTTTATCAACTTTTTCAATAGCTACTTGACAAAACCAGAATCACCCAACGGCGACTTTAACAGTTTACCAAGAATCGAACTTGTTGTCAACAACTTTTTTAAAGTTTATTTTCAAGCCTCATCTCAGTGGTTCGTCCCCTCAAGGACAAGATATAATATATCAACATCTCAGCAAAAAGTCAACGATAAACCCTGATTTATCAAGGTTTTCTTTGTTTCTTAACGTTATAATATTACACATCTACAAACGTTCGGGTTTTACTTCTTAGCCTACGAAATCAAAGTGCTTTCAACCGGTTTTCATCCTTCATTTTCCAATCCGAGCCTGTACTAAACTCATCTCTCAACTTAAAAAATAGTAGAAATTCCTAAATTTTGATACTATTAACTAAAATAAACCCTATTTTTGGTACACTACTAAGCAAATACAGCGAAATAATACAGTCTGTTTGTAAAATCGTGTATTATATAGTAGAAAACAGTTTCTGTGGCAAAAATAGGCTACAGCAAAACCTGATCTTGATCTACTCGCTTTACTATTATTGTTATAGGAGGATATTAACTATGAAAATTTTAGTTGCCGATGATGACAAAGAAATCGTCGAATTGCTAAGTATCTATCTCCACAATGAAGGCTATGAACCGGTCAAAGCCTACGATGGGAAAGAAGCTCTCTCTAAAGTTCGTACCAATCCTGATATCGAATTGATGATTCTGGATATTATGATGCCAGAAAAAGATGGGATGCAGGTAGTGAAGGAACTTCGCAAAGAATCACAAATTCCTATCATTCTATTGACAGCAAAAACTACCGATATGGATAAAATTCGGGGTTTGGTGGCTGGCGCAGATGACTATGTCACAAAACCCTTCAATCCACTAGAAGTTATGGCTCGTGTGAAGTCTTTACTGCGGCGGGTCAAAATGGCAGTCCAACCAGATCAACCGGATGTCCTCGAAGTCAGCTCTTTGATCATTAATAAAGACTCCCACGAAGTTAAAACCGTTGAAGGCAAGGAAATCCAACTAACTGCTTTGGAATTTGGCATTTTATACCTACTTGCCTCTCATCCGAACCGGGTTTTCTCGGCAGACGAGATCTTCGAACGGGTATGGAAACAAGAAAGTGTGGTCTCCGCCAAGACCGTAATGGTGCACGTCAGCCATCTGCGGGATAAAATCGAGGAAGCCACTGGCGGTGAAAAGATTATTCAAACCGTTTGGGGTGTAGGTTACAAGATTGATGCCAAATAACTCCGTCCCCCCGCAACACGCCCAAGAAAAGCGCAAACGTATCACCCTCACCTCCAAAGAAATCAGTGAGCTTTTGGCGGAAGGCATCGTGACGGTGATCTTATTACTACTATTAAATGTCGCAATCGTGGTCGTCTTGTCAGCAGTGATTGAAAACTCCACTTCTTTGAATAATGCCATCTGGGATACCAAGGAGACCTTACGCTTAAATCTAGGGACGAATTTCTTCCGCAGTGGGCGCAACTTAATCATCCCTTTGTTCTTGATTTTGGATATTGCCGTTTTATACTGGCGACTCATCCGACGCTATCGCCAAATGCAGTTGCGCCACATCATCAGCGAATTGCATTATATCGCTAATGGAAACTATGACCATCGCATTCCCTTTGAACTACGAGGAGATCTCAGCCCCGTAGTCACCAGTATCAACGGACTCGTGGACAGTACGGTGGCGGCGATTGAGGATGAGCGCAAGATTGAACAGTCCAAAGATGAATTGATTACCAATGTCAGTCATGATATCCGCACCCCTCTGACCTCCATCATCGGCTATCTTGGCTTGATTGAAGATGGTCAGTACCACAGTCAAGAGGATTTGCTGAAATACACTCACACTGCCTATGTCAAAGCCAAGCAAATGAAGTCGCTGGTAGAAGATCTCTTCGAATATACTAAAGTGCGACAGCCTACTGTCCCAGTCAATATGGTTTCTTTCGACATGGTACAACTGGTGGAACAACTGGCGGCGGATTTTGAACTAGAAGCTTCCAGAAAAGGATTGGAGATTCAAGTGGTCACCGAGGAAAAACAACTACTTATGGACGGTGATACAGAAAAAATCGTCCGGGTCTTCAATAATCTCTTCACCAACGCCTTCAAATACGGAAAAGGCGCCACTCAACTAGTTATCGAACTAAAAAAAGTCGGGACAGAAGCCGTGATTGTCGTCAAAAACAATGGCGCTGAGATTCCTAAACATGCCTTAGATTCCTTGTTCGATCGCTTTTATCGCGTTGAAGAATCCCGTAACCAAACGACTGGCGGTACTGGACTGGGGTTAGCCATTACCCAAAGTATCGTGGCCCTTCACGGGGGCTACATTTATGCCAAATCAAATCCAAAGTGGACCTCATTTATCATCCACTTGCCTTTGACTCGCAATCCAAAGCCTGCCGAACTGGCAAAAGTTGACGAAAATGGCAAAATTTAGTATGCTTACCCTAACTTAATAACAAAGACGCAAGACCCAAGTACAAACCAGTACCCTTTCAGAGAGCTGATGGCCGGTGAGAATCAGCAGGAACTATTTGGAAATCCAGTCTTAAACTCGTCACCTTCGTAATGGAAGGTCGCTTGATCGGCGATAAGGATCGACAAGGGCGACGCTTGCGTCGAACTTGGGTGGTACCGCGAATCAAACTGTTTCGTCCCAAGCATCTGCTTAGGAGGAGACAGTTTTTTTATTTTGCCTGCTTCACTGGTGACCCACACTAGATCCAGACATCTTACTACCAACACATCTATAGGAGGAAGAAACATGTTAGACATCAAAATGATCCGCCAAAATGCGGAAACCGTCAAAACCAAACTAGCCACTCGAGGCGTCCCAGGAAAAATTATCGACGACTTCATGACCTTAGACGAACAACGTCGGGGACTTTTGGTAAAAACTGAAGAACTGAAAAAATACCGTAACGATGTCTCCGGCGAAATTGCCAAACTCAAACGGGAAAAAGCCGATGCCGCCGACAAAATCGCCGAAATGAAAGAAGTCGGCGAAAAAATCAAAGTTTACGACGGTGAAATTGCGGAAATCGATGAAAAACTAACCACCATTGCTACCACCTTACCAAACTTGCCAAACGACAGCGTACCAGTGGGGAAAGACGAAGATGATAATGTAGAAGTCCGCCGTTGGAAAGAAATCCCGCAATTTGCTTTCGAACCAAAAGCCCACTGGGATATCGCCGAAGACTTGGATATTTTGGACTTTGAACGTGGTGCCAAAGTTTCCGGTGCTCGCTTTGTTTACTACAAAGGCTTGGGTGCTCGTTTGGAACGGGCCTTATACAACTTTTTCTTGGATCAACATGTCTACGAACACGGCTACACTGAAATGATGACACCTTATATCGTCAACAGCAAAGCCATGTTTGGTACCGGACAATTTCCAAAATTTAAAGAAGACGTCTTCCAGTTGGCAGATTCCGATTTGACGTTGATCCCTACTGCCGAAGTCCCTTTGACCAACTACTACAACGGTGAAATTCTTGACGGCGCCCAACTGCCGATCTACTTTACTGCCTTGAGCCCATCTTTCCGTTCTGAAGCTGGTAGTGCTGGACGAGATACTCGAGGGTTGATTCGCCTCCATCAATTTAACAAAGTGGAAATGGTGAAATTCTCTGATGCAGAACACTCTTATGAAGAACTCGAAAAAATGACCAATAATGCGGAAGACTTGCTACAAAAACTCGGTTTACCTTACCGTGTCGTCGCTTTATCAACTGGGGATATGGGCTTTTCTGCTGCGAAAACTTATGATTTGGAAGTCTGGATTCCTGCGCAAGATATGTATCGAGAAATCAGCTCTTGTTCCAACTGTGAAGATTTCCAAGCACGCCGGGCAATGATTCGTTACCGTGACGGGGAAGGCAAACTTCATTACGCCCATACCTTGAACGGGTCTGGTTTGGCTGTTGGTCGGACAGTTGCCGCCGTTTTGGAAAACTACCAAAATGCGGATGGCAGTGTCACGATTCCAGAAGTGTTGGTACCTTACATGGGCGGCCTCACTAAAATTACCAAAGGCTAACCTGACAAAAATGATAGTCGGCATGCGGTCGCTTTGTCTTGAAAGCAACTACCAATGATGGTACATTGAACTTGCATTATCTGAAAAAATGACTCACTACGGGGGATAGGTGTTCACATGGATGACAATCAAGAATTGACTCGATCCAGCCGTCATCAAAAAGGTCGGGATTCGCAGTCAGACAAACAAATAAATCAAGCCACTGACGAGGAACTAACCGCAACGGTGGACCAAACAGTACCGGAAATTCCGGAAACTGAGACTACAATAGAAGAATCAGCCACGACTGAGATGGAAAAAACCACTCAGGAGCTTGTGGAAGAGCCTGCCGAAGATGGGACAACGGTAGCAGAAACAGCTGATCTTCCCGAGGTGGTGGCAACAGCTGCTGATGAAGCCCTCCCTGAAGATAGCTCAGAAACCGCCCAATCTGATGAAGATCAGAAGACAGCTCCAGAAGTTACAACCGTTGAAGAAGAGACTCCAGAGCTTGCCCCAGCCGCTTCTCAACCTGAGGACTTTGAAGAAATTCACGAGACTCGCCAAAGTCGTCAGCACCAGCAAACACCTAAGAAGAAACGTAGTTGGGGTAAGAATATCTTTACCCTAATTAGCATTTTAGTGGTGGCTGCTGTTGCCGGTGGTGCCTATTACTTCTTTGATCAAGAACATCAAGCCGCAGTTCGTCAGGAACAATACGAAAACGGCGCTACCAATTTGTTGGCGGAAATTCAAGAAGAACGCAACCAAAGCGGTGTGGTGGATACCTTGACGAAAAAGGATGATACCAACTT
This sequence comes from Enterococcus diestrammenae, assembly GCF_049384045.1. Lineage (NCBI taxonomy): Bacteria > Bacillati > Bacillota > Bacilli > Lactobacillales > Enterococcaceae > Enterococcus > Enterococcus diestrammenae. The sequence continues at coordinate 36,140 of NZ_JBMRGR010000018.1, read as the reverse complement.
AAAAACGGTGGTTTACACTCCTAAAAATACAGACGGTCACCTGCCCATGAAAGATCCCGAAGCCAGCCTCAATGCCTTAGTTGAAAAGGCAAAGAAAACCGTCAAAGATGACGAAAAAGCGGTGATTGTCGGTAAATTGGATGTGGATACCGTTTCTGATCAGTTGGACATTTACCAGCTGGTAGCTCAGCGCTATCGTTGGGATGGGAAAAAGGAAAGTTTCATCACTGAAAAAGCCATTACGGGAGAAGCTTCCTATATCTACCATAAGACAGGGAAACCGGTAAGTATTAAAGAATTGATTCCTGAAGAAGCGGATCTTCTAGGCATCCAACAAGTCATCCAACAAAAAATTTTGGATGACGCGAAAGATCCAGCTGCGATTTTTGATAAAGTCTTGGATATGCCTCGCATCAGTATGGAAAATAAGATCGAGTATTCGCCAGAAAAACTGACCATTACCTTACCTAAAAATGATACTGGTACTAAGAAAATTACTTTAGCTTACAAAGATATCGCCGCCTTTATCAATACCTCACTGGTAGACGCCGAGGCCTTGCAAGATCCAGATAAAGTGACTTTAGATCCGAATAAGAAATACGTGGCTTTAACTTTTGATGATGGTCCCAACTACGCTACCACTGGGAAAGTATTGGATATTTTGAAGGAGAAAAAAGCCACAGCTACCTTCTTCTTACTAGGACAAAATATTGCCGGCAACGAAGCCTTGGTCAAACGCATGGTAGACGAAGGCATGGACGTAGGCTCTCACTCCTATGACCACCCTTACTTGCCAAATCTGTCAGACGAACAAATCCAAGAACAAGTCCGCAAAACCGATAAAGCCATCTTTGAAGCCTGCGGAAAACTTGCCACCAACTTCCGAGCACCCTATGGAGCTGCTGGTCAGCAAGCCGCCAGAGTCATTGGCAAACCGCTGATTCACTGGAGCGTCGATTCACAAGACTGGGAATTGAAAAACGTCACCGCCACTGTAGCACGAGTAAAAGATACGCTGTATGAAGGCTCTATCGTCTTGATGCACGATATCCACCAAACCACCGTGGAGGCCTTGCCACAAATCATCGATAACATGCGCCAAGAAGGTTACGAATTTGTTTCAGTAGATACTTTGCTACAACAAACCCAAAAACCGCTGTACACTTACTTTGGGGAAAATGATTTCCGAATTATTGAATAATAAAAAGATTGAGCTTCGTCAGCTAGTTGACGGGGCTCAATCTTTTTTAATGAAAAAAACTTTGCGAAGTAGTTTTGCACGCTCTAAATAAGCTATGAAAGTTTTCACGTGAAACATTTTCAAAAAAGAAAATACAAGAAAATCCTTTGATAACGCAGTTTATATCAAGCTACTTTTGCTGTTTCTCAAATAAAAAACTACCCGAACAAGAGTCCTTATGACAACTTGTTCGGATAGTTTTTTTAGTTATTGTTCTACAGAGTAGTTTGGTGCTTCTTTGGTAATTTGGACATCGTGAGGGTGGGATTCTTTCAACCCATTGCCACTCATTTGTACAAATTGGGCATCGTCGCGCAGTTTCTTTAAGTTATCCGCGCCGACATAGCCCATTCCAGCTCGCAAGCCACCGATCATTTGGAAGATGATATCTGAAACGCTACCTTTGTAGGCAACTCGTCCTTCGATACCCTCTGGAACCAATTTATTGGCTTCATTGACGCCACCTTGGAAGTAACGATCGCTAGAACCTTTTTCCATCGCCCCAAGAGAGCCCATCCCACGATAGGTTTTAAAGCGACGACCTTGGAAGATTTCAAATTCACCTGGAGATTCATCAGTCCCGGCTAACATCGAACCTAACATTACCGCATGGCCACCAGCGGCTAAAGCTTTCACGATATCACCGGAGTACTTGATCCCACCGTCTGCGATGATTGCTTTACCGTATTGGCGAGCAACCGATGCCGCATCGTAAATGGCAGTCAATTGTGGTACACCGACACCGGCTACCACCCGTGTTGTACAGATAGAACCTGGGCCAATCCCAACTTTTACGACATCCACGCCGACATCATAAAGGGCTTTGGTCGCTTCAGCTGTGGCAACATTACCGGCAATCAAGGTTGCTTCTGGGAACGTTTCGCGAATTTCTTTGATTTTACGAATAACACCCGCGCTATGACCGTGGGCGGTGTCAATGACGATTGCATCGGCACCAGCATCTAATAACGCTCCGGCCCGTTCAAAGGTATCACTAGTGACACCGACAGCCGCAGCTACTAACAAACGGCCATGTTTATCTTTGGCGGCATTAGGGAATTCGATAACTTTTTCAATGTCCTTGATGGTGATTAAGCCGCTTAAACGACCTTCTTCATCTACAATTGGGAGTTTTTCGATTTTGTGTTTTTGGAGGATTTTTTCAGCATCCTGTAATTTGGTACCCACAGGAGCAGTGACAAGGGCTGACTTGGTCATTACGTCATCGATTGGGATACTGTAGTCTGTCACAAAGCGCATGTCCCGGTTAGTGATGATGCCTACAAGTTTGCGGTTTTCCATCGTTTCAACAATTGGCACCCCACTGATCCGATATTTGGCCATCAGATGTTCGGCATCTGCCACCAAATGTGTCGGCGTCAAAAAGAAAGGATCGATGATGACGCCACTTTCAGAACGTTTCACTTTACGAACTTCATCCGCTTGTTGGGCAATGGTCATATTTTTGTGAATGACCCCCAAGCCACCTTGCCGACTCATAGCGATGGCCATTTTGCTATCAGTGACCGTATCCATACTTGCTGATAAAATCGGGATATTTAATTTGATGTTTTTAGCAAGTTGCACACTCATATCCACATCGTTTGGCAAGACATGGCTTTCTGCTGGAATTAGCAGCACGTCATCGAAGGTCAAGCCTTTTTTCGCGAATTTCGTTTCCCAGTTGGACATTTTCGTTACCACTCCTCAGTTTATTTTTATTGATGAATTTAACAGAAATATCAAGACAAGTCAACCAGATGGCAGGTTTTCTTAGGAAAGTGATAGAAAAAAGCAAAACAGAAGTGACTACGCTCCCGATGGTCGCCTATCAGCTCTGCTCCGCTTCGCTCGCATACAGTCCAATATGCGGCTAGCGCCACAATATGATACAGCATGCTGTATCAATTGGACTAGCATGTCTACTTTCAGTAGTCAATCGCTGTGTTTCGGACGAAGGTGACTACGCTCCCGGTGGTCGCCTACTACTGTTCAACATCAGCTCTGTCTACTTTCAGTAGCCAATCGCTGTGTTTCGGACGAAGGTGACTACGCTCCCGGCGGTCGCCTACTACTGTTCAACATCAGCTCTGTCTACTTTCAGTAGCCAATCGCTGTGTTTCACAGCAAAAATCCGTCGCACTCTCGAAATAGAATCGAGAGTGCGACGGATGCAAGTCATTATTTTTGTTCTTGTCTTGGCGGCATGGAAAAGCTACCTTGAATATTGAATTGTTTTTTCAAGAACCAACGTAAGCCCAATGCTGCTGCCCCAATGATCATCGTCACGATTGGTGGCATCACCGGATTTAAAATATCAAAGATTGGCAAGCTGGAAGCTCCCCAAACCAACATCCACAAGAAGAAGATTGGAATCATCATCAATAACGCTTTCCACATCTTAGGTCGTTTACTCTTATCGGCACCAGGTTGTTCGTATTGGTAGAAGAATTTGTAGAAGAGATAGAAGACAAAGCCCCCGATAGCTGCACCAATAATCAGGCTAAAGAGCCCATACATCTGTGCCTTACCATTGGTGAACAAGCCCATCACACCCACCATCAAACCAAAGACACCTAAGATAAATAAGGAGTTATCCAACCACATCAAGACGGGTTTGGTTTCCGGCAGCGGTTGTGGTTTATTGATGATCGCTTCAGTCCGTTCAGAAACTGTCCCGAATAACTGGCGCGCGGTTTTCCCTGTTTTTTGTTCTTCGACTAAAGTCGGTAAGATGTCGTGCATCGCGATGACCATTTCTTCTTCAGAAAGATTGGCCGCTTGCAAAGACTTTTTCAAGTCAAAGATATATTGTTGATTTCGCTTAGTCAGCTGTGGTTCCAGCTCACGATTTTCGGAAACATATTGCCGCAACACTTCTGGCTCCATGTATTCTCCTCCTCATTATGTCTTGCCTTCGTCACAAAAACCGTCACTTGGCACTAAGATAAAATTTCGTCCAATGAACATTTTACCATATTGGCAACTTAATAAACAGCTTTTTTGATCGCTTACAAAAGTTCTGGTCCTCTCTTCTTTCCTCTCAGAAAACTATCTGACGGGAAATTGGGAAATAGAAAGCCGACTCTTTCTGCTGGTTAAATTACCGATACTAAGAGTTTCCTATTTCTAAAAAAACACTAACCCTACCTCCTTGGTATAGTAAGTCGCCAAGGGAGGCGGATTAGTGACTGCAATCACTTATACATTGAATCTAAACAACATAACATCGCCATCTTGCACGACATAGTCCTTGCCTTCCAAGCGGACGCGGCCAGCTTCTTTCGCTGCATGCATCGTACCGTACTTGTCCAAGTCTTCAAAGGATACCGTTTCGGCACGGATAAAACCTCGCTCGAAGTCAGAATGGATGATCCCAGCTGCTTGAGGGGCTTTGATGCCCTTACGGAAGGTCCAAGCGCGCACTTCTTGCACCCCAGCAGTAAAGTAAGTCGCTAACCCTAAGAGATCATAAGCTGCCCGAATCAATTGATCCAAACCAGACTCTTCAATACCCATTGCTTCCAAAAATTCCGCCTTATCTTCCTCTTCTAACTCGGCGATTTCTTCTTCAGCTCGGGCACAAACAACGATGACTTCCGCATTTTCAGAAGCAGCAAAATTTCGTACGTCTTGCACGTAATGGTTATTTTCTGCATCTGCCACTTCATCTTCAGAGACATTGGCTACGTATAAAACTGGTTTTGTAGTCAACAGGAACAAGCCTTTGACGATTTTTTGTTCCTCTTCGGTAAACGCTACGCTGCGGGCGGATTTGCCTTCTTCAAGAACTGGTTTGATCTTATCCAATACCGCCAACTCAGCCATCGCATCTTTGTCTTTCGTTTTGGCAACTTTAGCCACTCGGGTATAACGTTTATTGATAGATTCCAAGTCGGCCAGCACCAATTCCAAGTTGATGGTGTCGATGTCTTCTAGTGGATCTACCCGACCTTCTACGTGGGTGATATTGTCATCATCAAAACAACGAACGACGTGACAAATCGCATCCACTTGACGAATATGACTCAAAAACTGGTTACCCAAGCCTTCCCCTTTGCTGGCCCCTTTGACGATACCAGCAATATCGGTAAATTCAAACGTGGTAGGGACTGTTTTTTTCGGTTGAACCAATTCTGTCAAACGTTGCAAGCGCCAATCTGGCACCTCCACCATCCCCACGTTAGGATCGATAGTCGCAAAAGGATAATTGGCCGCTTCTGCTCCGGCTTTAGTGATGGCGTTGAATAAGGTAGACTTCCCAACGTTGGGCAAGCCCACGATTCCGGCAGTTAATGCCATAGTAACTTCACTCTTTCTCTATATAGTCATTATGATGGTTTTGAAAGATGGTACCAGCTGAGTTAGTCCTGAGCCGGGGCTTTTTCCAAAACTTTTTTCATTTTTTTCTCAAACTCACGGCGGGTCAACATCACGATATGACCACAGTTGGTGCATTTGATTTTGATATCAGCGCCCATGCGGATGATTTGCCAACGATTGGCTTTGCAGGCATGAGGCTTTTTCATTTCCACGATGTCTCCTAGATCATACATACAGGTCGCTCCTTTTTCTTATGCTTCATCAAATTGAATGTTTAGAATATCCAAAATCCGGGTCAAATCACTTTGGGAAAGGTACTCGATTTCGATTTTCCCTTTGCCGTCTTTTTCAGAAATTTCCACATTGGTGCCAAACTTATCCATCAAACGTTCTTCCCCTTCACGCAAATAATAAGGTTTTTCCTTCACAATGCGTGGCGTTTTTTTGACTTCTTTTTTGTCATTCATTGCAGAAACAATCTGTTCCAACTGCCGCACAGTCAAACTTTCTTTGACACAACGATTGGCTAGTTTCAGGATTTGATTTTTATCTTTTAAGCCTAGTAAGGTCCGGGCTTGCCCCATGGATAGGCGCTCATCTTGCACCATTTCCTTCACCAATTTTGGCAAAGTCAGCAAACGCAAATAGTTAGCAATGTAGGGCCGACTCTTACCTAGACGTTCTGCCACTTGGGCTTGGGTTAATTCTAAGTTTTTCATCAACATTTCGTAGGCTTCCGCTTCTTCCAACGGCGTCAAATCTTCCCGCTGCAAGTTTTCCAGCACAGCCACTTGCATCATGGATTCTTCGTCAAACTCGCGAATAATCGCCGGAATCGTTTCTTTGCCAGCTAATTTTGAAGCCCGGAAACGTCGCTCCCCAGCGATGATTTCGTAACCTTTGACTGCTGATTGCCGCACGATGATTGGTTGAAAGACACCGGAGTGGGAAATCGATGTTGCTAATTCTTGCAAAGAAGCTTCATCAAAGGTTTTTCGCGGTTGATAAGGATTAGGACGCAACTCACTCAGCTGAATATCCACGATCACTTCCGTTTTCACATCGACTTCTTCCAGATCTTTAAAATCTTGAAACAAAGCATCGATCCCCCGACCTAAACCTTTTCCTTTATTTTTCACGACTCAAAACCTCCTTTGCCAAGGAAATATACATCTTAGCCCCCTTGGACAACGGATCATAGTCAATAATCGACAAGCCATGGCTCGGCGCTTCTGACAAACTCACGTTTCGAGGAATGATGGTATCGTAAACTTTTTCTTGGAAATAACGTTTTACTTCTTCCACGACTTCCGCTCCCAAATTGGTACGAGCGTCAAACATCGTCAATAAGACCCCTTCAATTTTCAAACCAGGGTTGAAATGCTTTTGCACTAGGCGAACCGTATTCAACAGCTGGCTCAATCCTTCCAGGGCATAATACTCACACTGCACGGGAATCAACAAAGAATCACTAGCAGTAAAAGCATTGATAGTCATGTGACCCAAAGATGGGGGACAGTCGATCAAAATATAATCGTACCGGTCACGAATCTCTTCCAACGCCGATTTTAAGCGAGATTCCCGCGCCATCATGGAAGTCAATTCAATTTCCGCCCCAGCCAACTGAATCGTCGCTGGAACGATATCTAACCCTTCCCGACTACTAGGTAAAATCGCCTCAGTAATCGGTTCCTCATTGACTAACACATCATAAATATCTTTTTTGACATCCGGCTTACGAACGCCCACACCACTGGTGGCATTGCCCTGTGCATCAATGTCTACCAATAATACTTTTTTTCCTTCAAATGCAAGGCAAGCCCCAAGATTGACAGTGGTCGTGGTTTTCCCCACGCCACCCTTCTGGTTTGCCACAGAAATAATTCGTGCCATAAAGGATCCTCCTAATAAAGTGTGCTAAAGAGGGCTCGCTCTGAAAGTGAGTGATAAGACAGGAGGCAGAGCGTGATGCTTTTGATCACGAACTGACTCATGGCTTATCACCGAACTTTCAAGCCCTCGAAGCCAGTCTAATAAAGTGTGCTGTGAGACGGTGCTCTGAAAGCGAGCAATAAGAACGGGAAGCTGCGGTGACGGTTTAGGTCACCACAGATTCACGGGCTTATTGCCGAGCTTTCTCCGCCTCAAAGCCTTTCTAATAAACAATGCCAAATCCTACCATCCCCTACTTAAGCGGCTTCTTATTGGGCAGTCCTGGTTTACGAGGGTATTTTTTGGGTGTTTCTTTTTTCTTTTGGATCACGAGAAAATGCCGCTGGTCGCCAGCTACTGGCAAAGACATGACCTTTTCCTCAATAAATTTACCACCCAGAGTAGCAATAGCCGGTTTTGCCTCGGCTAATTCTTCATCACTTTTGGCTGCTTTCAAAGCTAAGAAAAAGCCCTCTTTTTTAACTAACGGCAGACACAATTCCGCCAAGACGTTCAAACGTGCCACCGCTCGGGCTGTCACATAGTCGAAACTTTCGCGAAAGGCTTTGTTTTGTCCAAAAGTTTCCGCCCGATCATGATACAAATGGACATTTTTTAAGCCCAATGCTTCTGTCAACTGGGTCAAGAAAGTAATCCGTTTGTTTAAGGAATCCACGATGGTTACCGTAAGTTCCGGGAAGACGATTTTCAGCGGAATGCTAGGAAAGCCAGCTCCCGATCCCACGTCACAAATAGCGGCCGCCGGATCAAGTTTCACCGCCAGAGCCAACATCACCGAATCATAAAAATGCTTCAAGTAAACTTCTTTTTCTTCCGTGATGGCGGTGAGATTCATCTTCTCATTCCATTCCACCAATAAGCGGAAATACTCCGCAAATTGCGCCATCTGTCCGTCATCCAATACGATGCCGTCAGCTTCAAGGCGCTGTCTAAATTCTTCAGGCAGCATAAGCGTTCCTTTCCATAAAAAGCGGTTCATACCGCTTACTTTCCATTGTTTCACAAAAATGTTTCACAACCACTACTTTAACGCAAAAAGCCAGTTTGTGCAATGGTTTGTCTTGGGTTTTAAGGAAGGTTAGAAAAGTTTCCCACTAAAAAAGGACCTGTCATAAATTTGATAGGTCCTTTCTTTTATTCATTTTTATCTCTGCCATGTTTAGTAAAATCGCAAGTAGTCCTTATACATTGGGTTATTTTGAAGTTAGGTTTTGGCCATTAGTGGCAATCACCTCTTGGTACCAAAAATAACTATCTTTGGGAATCCGCGCGAGTGATTTTTCATCCTGATTGTCCCGATCGATATAGACGAAGCCATAACGTTTTTTATACCCATTCAACCAGCTCAACAAATCGGTAAAGGACCAAGCGCAATAGCCCAGCACTTCCACGCCATCAGTGATCGCTTTTTGGAGTTCCTGCAAATGACTTTGCAAATAGTCAATGCGATAGTCGTCATGAATTGCTCCTTCAGCCGTCAACTCATCGAAAGCCCCTAAGCCGTTTTCCGTGACGATAATCGGCAAGTCATAGTCACTAGCCAATTTTCGCAAGGCGACTCGGAAACCAGCCGGATCGATTTCCCAACCCCAATCCGTCTTCTCTAAATAAGGATTGTCTACCGCTTGGAACATAGCTTTTTCCGGTGCGTGTTCCCCCTCTTTGGCAGCCATTTGATAAGGGTCAACTTTTGAAAAGTCCTTTTCAGAAGCATCCGTAAAGTCACCAGCCTCATAGCTATTTTCCTTCACCGTACCGCCATGGTAATAATTGACTCCCAGAAAATCTGGCGCCACAGAGGCTAATAGCTTGTCATCTTCTGGCAAAATTTCTGGAGCCAAGCCTAGGTTTTTCAGCTGTTTCAGCATAAATTTTGGATATTTTCCTTTGCAATAGACATCCAACCAGAAACGATTGTTAAAGTCATCAGCATTTTCCGCCGCTAACACATCTTGCGGCTTAGCACTTAAAGGATAAGTGGGCCCATAACCAAAGCTTGGACCAATTTTACCAGTAGGAACGAGTTCACGAAAAGATTTGATGGCTTCTGCATTAGCCAAATTAACATGGTGATTGGCTTGATACATCCGTTTTAAATCCGTCACTTTAGGCGGATGGGCTGCCCAACGATAGCCTAAAGGAATAAAAACATTCTGCTCATTCATCGTAATCCAGTACTTCACCTTGGAACCGAGACGAGTAAAAAGCGCTTCACAATATTTTTTGAATGCTGCAATGGTTTCTCGACCTTCCCACCCTTGGTATTTTTGTTGTAACGCAAGAGGCAAATCCCAGTGATACAACGTCACTAACGGTTCGATTCCATTGGCCAGTAGTTCATCCACCAAGTTTTCATAAAAAGCCAGCCCTGCTTCATTGACCTCCCCTTCGCCATCTGGTAAGATCCGCCCCCAAGAAACTGAGAAACGATAGGCTTTTAGCCCCATTTTTTTCATCCACTGCACATCTTCTTGGTAACGATGGTAATGATCCACCGCAACTTTGCCATCAGTTTCTTCAAAGGTATTGCCTGGAGTCATGGCGTACTCGTCCCAAATGGTCAGACCTTTGCCATCTTCTGCAAAGGCTCCTTCGATTTGGTAAGCTGCAGAGGCCGCGCCCCACATAAAATCTTCTGGAAAATCATCAAGTTTAGTATGAAACACAGTATCCTTCTCCATTCTTTTCTTTAGTTAATTTTCGTATTTCTTAAAAATCAAAGCGCCCATGATAATGGAAGGAACGGCAGTAGACTTTACCCGCTGTCTCCTTTTCGCCTCGAGCAAACAAACCAACATAGGGTCCCGTAAAGATGCCCCCGGTTTCAGTAGTCAAATAATGAAGGGGAACCTCTGTTAATTTTTGCCATTCGCCTGCTGGATTTAATGCTTCAAAAATTACGGTTTTCGTGTCGCCTTTAATTCGTAAAGAGGCCATGGTTTCCTTGAAGGTAAAAAATTCTTCCTCTCGACCAAAAGGACCCATTGTAAATGTCGCTTTTACCAAGTTACCTGTCGCTGTTTTTTCAACTACTAAATCATAACGATGGGTGGGATTCAAAAAGAGGTTTAAACCACAGTTTAACCCAGCACTGGCTTCACTTAGGTCAAAAGTCGCCGTGATTTCAAAAGGTAAATGTTGCAAGCGATGACCGAGCCAAGTTTGTCCACTTAATTTTTCTTCCCTACTAACCACCATGGCCAAACCTTTTGCTGTCGGCATTAACTGGTTATCCCGTGGCCGACACAACGTATTCCACGCTGTTGCCAAGCTTGCTTTAGAAAAATCATCGAAAAAGTCATAGGCCTTTTGCTGTAAATCGACCGCACTAGGATTACCCGGCAAGGGTCCTGCCATCTCTGGTAAAACAGAACCATTGACACCAAAATCAGGCCACTCTTGTTGCCAAGTCACTGGCACTAAAAAGGTTTCCCGGCCTAAGATATGACGCTTCGGAAATTCTTCTAGCGGTCGAATCCCCAGACAAACTGCCCACCAGTTGCCATTTTCATCTTCCATCAAGTCCGCGTGCCCCGTCCCTTGAATCGGCAAAGGGAGACTGCGATTGGTAAGTAGCGGATTAGCTGGACAGGCTTCATAAGGACCGGTAATTTCCCGACTACGAGCCATCGTCACCATATGAGCATAGCCAGTCCCGCCTTCAGCAATCAGCAAATAATACCAGCCATCTTTCTGATAAATATGCGGCCCCTCTGGATCTGCTCCACCAGTTCCTTGCCAAATATCAATCCGGGGACCATGACTACCATCAGTTAAATCCAACTGACAAAGATAAATGCCTTGATGGGCCCCACAATACCAAATCTGCCCCTGATCGTCTTCTAGCAAACTCGGATCAATCCCAGGTAGGTCTAGCCAAATAGGATCCGACCACTCCCCATGAGGATCGTCTGCCCACAGGAAAAAATTTCCCGGTCCATGATCTGAGGTTCCGACATTGGTGCAAACCACATAATAGCGCCCCTTAATCCGGCGAATCGTCGGTGCGTAAATTCCTAACGCATTGGGCAGCGCATCCGTAAAGGTCATCTGCCTTTCACGAGTAATACAATGGCCAATCGGTTGCCAATTGACTAAATCGACACTCTCAAATAGTGGCAATCCCGGAAAGTATTCAAAAGAACTAGTCACCATATAGTAACGATCCTCGCCGCGGCAAAAACTCGGATCTGGGTGAAAACCAGTTAAAATCGGATTTTGATAGTTCATGTAAGCGCCTCCTTATTTTTCTTAAGAATAGCACAACCCTTTATGAAAACAGCCGAACAAATCAGACATCTCTACTGGTCAAACTAGACATTTCATCATGGGACTTAATCGTCTTAAGCCAAATGAAGCTACCAGAGGATGTACCTAGAGTTAGTGGCACTTGTGAGACTTACTCTAAGTTTGAAGCTCAGAGGAAAAGCTAAAGGTACGTTTGCGCATACAGTTATATCTATACAGAAACTGCTAAGATGAACTTGCAATGACAAGTTGCTTTGGATTTGGCACTTTTCGGTCTAGCTACCATCAATCCAATTTCTAGGTTGCTAAATTTCATCTTTTTCGTAACATCACAATGACGGCCTGATACGTCATTTAAATCCTGATACACTAGCCTTTATGGAGCTTAAATTTTTATAAGGCCTTTATCGGTTAAGGTGTCAAAAAAGAACGTCATTCCTCGGAAGAAAAGACGCTCTTTTTTTATTTCGATGACCGCTCATGTTTACTTATCTGCTTTCCTCCAACGCAATTATCAGCTGTTGCAGTTCAGCAATATCTTTTTCGATCAAAGGCGCCATCGTCTCTTGGTTAAACTTGCTACAGTCGATAGCGGCTGTCTGTTGAACTATCAACTGTCGGAGCTGTGGTTTGGCCTTCACCACCTCATGAAGGGCGGCTAACGCTTGCCGTAGGACAGTGGGCTTCGAATCCGCCAAAATCGCTAAAGCCACCGGTAAAAGGCAATCCAGCTCTCCTTCCTGATCCCACTTCGCCTGCTGACACAATAAGCGAAAGCCGCGTACCCGTACAAAGGACCGTTTGCTTGTTACCATCTCCGCAAAGACAGGTATCTTTGCCAATAACTGGTCAGACTTCCGAGAAATAGCTTCCAAATCTTGTAAAGCTGCATAGGCTTGTCTATTGTCACTGCCTGTTAAGGTCGCCAGCAACTCAAGGATATTTTCGGTCATCAATTTCTCCTTTCACTATTCACACGACCCGATTCATTTTGTTGCGACTTCAAAGCGCAAGACCGTCCGACTTTTCTCCGGTGCAGTCTTGCGAGGATCACTCAGATAAATTTCTCGATGATGCCACCCTTGACGAATCAAACCTGCTTCATCAGCAAAAGCCTGCATCTTAGCAAAACTTGCCGGTTCATCATCAAAGCGCCCCACATGTAGCATCTGCACACACAGGCCTTCTGTGATTTCGCCAAAGGTCACTTCCTCCAGCAAAGGATGTGGCTTCTTAATCTGAGTTGCAGCTAGGGCTTCCGCAAAATCTGCTTCAGTAATCATCTCCGGTTGGCGAATCATAATCGTATAAGTGAAGAAATCCTTGTTGTGGGGGTCAGCCGGATTCGAGGAGCTCCACACCCCTTCTAACGGATAAACAGTATAATCATCAAACTCGAATTGTTTGGCTAGCTCAGGCTGTTCCTGACAGCGTTTCTTAAATCTCATCTTCAAAGGATACGCCAAGGAATACAAAACTCCCACCCGCTGAGAAAAATCTTCCTGATTGGGGTCACCTGCACCTTTGATCATAATAAATTGTTGTTTAGGTAACGTCACTACCTCTGGAACATTTTTCGGAAGATAGAAGACTTTCTCCTGCTTACGCCATTCCTGTTTCATCGTTTTTCCCCTTTCCACTACTAATTGTTTCCTGCTGTACTACTCACAATCACAGCCGTGGTAGCAGCAGCGACAGCCATCTGTTCTTGCATAATCATCAAACTTACCGTCAAAGCGTCTAATTGTTGCGCTGTTCCTTTTTGCGCTTCCCGTAATTCCTGCATCGTATAGAGACTCACCGCCAGCAGTTGTCGCATACTTCGATCAAACCGAAGATGCCCCCGTGTTTTCAACATTTGGTCATTCTCTGCGATTTGGCGGTAAGCAACAGGGTGCTTCTCACTCAAATAAGCCAACGTCACAATCGGTGTATACAGTAAGTGATCGATATGAAAATCCACTGCCTTCAAGCCCACTACAACACTGTTGATCGCAGCCACGCACTGCGGATCATACCTATTGAAATAATTGGCACAACTGGCAGCAGCATACTGCAAATCAGCAAACTTAGAAAAAGAACTCTCCCGCAATCCTTGGTAATAGTCTTCAACCATAGCAGCTATCTCCTCAACAGGCCATCGAGCAAAATCGGACTGGAGCGCTAACATCACCGCTCCAGAAGCATCATCTGTACTAGTAATCCAAGGATGGTCCTCGCGAATAGCCTGAAAAATTGCTTGACCCCGAGTCGCCACCATGACCGGATCGAGACCCGATAAACTCAACATTAAGGCGGCATAATAAGTACCACTGGAACGTTTAAACCCTGCCTCTACCAAAAGATCATAACCCACTAATAAGTTTTCTAAATCATTATCCGTGGTTTTATCATTTGCCATTAATAAACCAATCAAAGTATCCATGATTGGTCCTTGTAGAAGGTGAAAAGTTCCTAGTTTTCTTTTTAACCCCTGCTTCATTGCCTGAAAGACATCGTAGTCGAAGGCCTCCTCATTTCCTACAAAACTACAAGCTAACACATAGGCCAATCGTTTATCTAGCCACCGATTTTTCCGAATTTCCGCAAAGTGAACTTCTAGTTCTTCTAGCTGTTTTCGTGACATCCTGCTTCCCCCTTAGCTACTAATGATGAAATCAACAGATCGGTTTTCAATTTGAAGCTTTTCTTCAAGTATAGCTGAATGTCATCAAGATAAAACCGTTTCATAGAATTTATCAGTCATTTTTTAGCGATATCTCCATATTTGCATTTTTTAGGTTGTAGCAAAAGGTTCCTGTGAAAACCAAAAAAATCCTCCTACGATTCATTCGTAAGAGGATTTATTAAGGTTCAATTTTAATAACGGTGAATGAACTGCAAACCAGATGCACTCATAGTACGGTAGTTAGGACCTGCTGGTGTTGCAAAGCCCATCCCACCTTGGGAGATTGTGATTGTACCATCACCATTGACCGATTCCACATAAGCCACGTGACCGTACACTGCATTGGCACCGGCAAAACCAGCGGCAAAGACTGCCACAGAGCCAACTTCTGGAGAGCTATCTACCCGGTAGCCGTCAGCCGCTGCTGAGTAGCCCCATTGGTTCCCATTGCCCCAGTAAGTCCCTACCCAAGGAGCAACACTCTTCACGTACCAAGTACATTGACCCCAAGAGTACATATTGCCCGAGCCGGAATGGTCGATTCCACCACCGCCGCCACCAGAACCTGAGTCTGGTGTTTCAACTTCTGGTTCAGTGACTTCTGGTTCGGTCGCTTCAGGTTCAGTGACTTCAGCTTCCGGTTCTTCAACCTCTGCTACTGAATCTTCAGTCGTTTTCTTAGCAGCTTCTTCGGCTGCAGCCGCGTCAGCTGCTTCTTTGGCAGCTTGAGCTTCAGCTTTAGCAGCAGCAGCGGCCGCTTCAGCTTCAGCTTTCGCTTGGGCATCGGCTTCTTGCTGTGCTTTGGCTTCTGCTTCGGCTTGACGTTTAGCTGCGGCTTCAGCAGCAGCTTTGGCTAATTTTGCTTGACGAGCTTCTTCAGCTTTACGAGCTTTTTCAGCTTTTTCTTGGGCTTCACGAATGCGTTTTGCTTCCGCTTCCGCTTCGGCTTTTTTCTTTTCTAACGCTTTTTTATCTTTTTTAGTAGTCGCTTCTTCAGCAGCCAAGGTCGCCTTCAAGACTTCCAGTTCCGCTTGTTTATTAGCGATATCTTTCTTTTGAGCGGCCAATTGATCTTGGCTTTCAGTCAACTCTTTGATTTTAGCTTCGTTGACCTTCACATTTTCTTCCACTGCTTTTTGGTCTTCTTGTTGTTGTTTCAGCAAGTCATTGTTGGCATTAACCAAAGTCGACATTGCTTGTACTCGATTGACCATATCAGTAATGGAGTCTGAGCCCAACACTGCATCCAAATAAGTTGTTGCTGAGCCATTGACTTGGGTATCACGAGCTTGTTTGTTAATTTTTTCTTGACGTTTAGCAATCCGCACTTTCAATTGTGCGATTTCGTCTTGTAATTTTAAAGTTTCATTTGTTAATTTGGTTTCTTTCGCTTCCAAATCAGTAATCTTACCGTTCACGGTCGCAATTTCTGCTTCCGCTGCTTCGATTTTTGATTGAGCACTGTCTTGTTGATTTTGTAAATCAGCAATTTTTTCATTCTTTTCTTGAATCTGTTGGTCGAATGTATCAGCGAAAACAGTGACTGGTGCAGTAGCCAAGGTCAATGTACATACCAATAATGCTGCAAGTGATCTCTTTTTCAAATGATTGCTCCTCCGACTGAATTTATCTTAAATGTAGTCATTTTCTCTGTTCGTAAGCGCAGTATCGCTACGAATAAAAGTGTAACATTCTGATGTATCAATCAGATATTAGGAATGTTACAGGTTCATTTCATTTTCACTGTTATCTTTTTTGCTAAAATCTGAAAATTTTGGCAAGCAACCGCCTATTTTTTTCTTTATAAAAACTTAAATTTAGCCCTTTTATTCAGCATTTTTTCGATAAAAAATACGAAATAATGAAACGAATTCTTTAAGGAAATATTGCACTTTTATTACAATTTGCATTTAAATGAGAATTATTCCTAAAAAACGAATATTTCATGAAGAAATACCAGCACTTATTTATTAGCAAATTCAATTCACGAGCCTCGGTAATTTATCTTCATTTATTTTCAAAAAAGGCAGGATTTGTTTTTTTATTCCCCCTTTGTCATGAAACAGATCCCCACGAGGTTGCCGTCATGATATACTGAAATTATCTTTCACAAAAGGCGGTGATGACCATGACAGCTCAAGGAACAAATAATAACAGATTCCAATTGGCCTTTCTTACACAATGTCAACAAATGACCCATGATTATCTACTTAAGGGTGCAGTCTGCCCAAAAACAGCTTTTATCTACCAAAATTCAATCGGTCACACCGGCAATCTCTGTTGTTAAAGATTTAAAAATAACATTCATTCAACAGCAGAGCCTCTTCCCCGCTGTTTTTTTGTGTGTTTTAAATGCCAGCGACAGATGCTGTTGGGCACGCTTGCCAGTGAAGCACGAAACAAGTGATTCACCTGACCCCAAAGGAGAAATCATGGATCAAAATATCAAACGCAACTACCCCTATACGTTTTTACAATGGTTTATTGTCACCGGTCTTTGGATGCTCTATCTGACTTCCAAAGGTTTTAGTCCGTTAGAAGTCGGCATTATGGAGGCCGTCTTTCACGGTACAAGCCTCTTATTTGAAGTCCCTTCTGGAAGTTTGGCAGATCGATTTGGTTACAAAAAAACCCTAATTGCCAGTCGTCTTGTCAATAGCTTCAGCTGTCTGTTGACTGTCCTCAGTGGGAATTTTTGGATCGTAACAATCGGTTTTATCCTCAGTGCTCTCAGTTATAACCTCGCTTCTGGTACCAATGAAGCACTGGTCTTTGAATCCCTCTTAGCCGAAAAGAAAGAAACAGAGTATCTAAAAATCAATGCCAATATCAATATGATTCTAGAAATCAGTAGCTCGTTGGGCATTGTGGTCGCCGGCTTGTTTAGTCATTGGTTTTTTGATGGCGTTTATTGGCTCCAAATTGGGATAAACCTCCTTGCCATTTTAGTCGCCCTTGGGTTTAAGGAACCCCCTCGCCTCCATCAGAAAAAGCAACCTTATTTTCAACTGATAGCCAGTGCGTTTCGTTTTACTTTACAAGTTCCTAGTCTATTGTTCGTAATGCTAGCTTTTGCCTTTATCGATAGCCTGAATGCGACTTATTATTTTTACTTTCAGAATTTTTTCCAAGATCTAGGCATTAATGGCATCGGAATTAGTCTGGTGATTTTAATCAGTACCTTGTTCCAATTGTCAGCTGTGCGCTTATCGGCTTTCATCGGCGAAAAAATTCCTTTGTCTCAACTTTTCATCATTGTTATCACCTTATTAATTGGTGCGACGGCAGCCTCTGGTTTTCTACCTGTTGCAGGAGTAATTCCCTGCTTTATCTTAGCCAACTGTCTACCGGCTTTGGTGACACCCATTCGTTCCAATTTTATTAACCAACTGATTCCATCAGAACAACGGGCTACCATTAATAGCATTGACAGTCTCTGCTTTTCTTTAATGATGATTCCCTTTTTCCCTATTTGTGGGTGGTTAATCCAACTGACTAGCTATCGTCAAACCTTTCTTATTGTCAGTCTGGCCCTCGCCCTTGGTGGTTATTTTATCTATCCAAAACTAAAGAAAACGCTCTAAACGCCAATGAAATTCCGCTCTTGTCTTAGCCTTAACAGTTTCAACAATCCAAAAAGTTTCATGTGAAACATTTTAGATTTGTTTCACTTAAGCCAAAAAAGCTCCCCGCTAGCGCTCAACCCATCAAAATGGTTGAGCGACTTAGTGGAGAGCTTTTTCTACTAATTGGTTTATTGCGAGACTTTGGCAATACGGCCTTGTTCCAAATAGACCATCAAAATGCTGATATCAGCTGGATTAACCCCACTGATACGACTGGCTTGAGCAATGGTTTCCGGTTGAATCTTGATTAGTTTTTGCCGGGCTTCGGTTGCTAGGCCATTTATTGCTTCATAGTCGATGTTTTCTGGGATTCGTTTTGCTTCCATCCGTTTAAGTTTTTCAACTTTTTCTAAGGCTTTTTTGATATACCCTTCATATTTGATTTGGATACTGACCTGTTCGATTTCTTTAGCAGTTAGGGTTTCATCTGGTTCAACGAATTGCATCAGTTCTTCATAGCTGATTTCAGGACGCCGCAAGAAATCCGCTGCCAAGACACCGTCTTTCAAAGGAGCCGCATTTTTTCCAGCTAAGAAAGCTTGTACTTCAGCTGTTGGTTTAATACGAATATTATGAAGACGAGCAATTTCCCCTTCCACTGCCGCTTTTTTAGCAAGGTATGCCTGGTATTGAGCTTCTTTCACTAGGCCAACTTGATGACCCATTTCTGTCAACCGTAGATCTGCATTGTCATGGCGCAAGATCAATCGATACTCGGCACGACTAGTCAACAAACGATAAGGTTCTTGCGTGCCTTTTGTCACCAAATCATCAATCATCACACCGATATAACCATCGCTACGTTTCAAAATCAGTGGTTCTTTGCCTTGAATTTTCAGTCCGGCATTGATCCCAGCCAATAATCCTTGCCCAGCAGCTTCTTCATAACCGCTCGTACCATTGGTTTGACCCGCGGTATAGAGGTTGGCAATTTTTTTAGTTTCCAAGGTTGGGCGCAATTGGTGAGGTACAACCACGTCGTACTCGATGGCATAGCCGGTTCGCATCATTTCGACATTTTCAAGGCCAGCAATAGAACGCAAAACATCCACTTGGACATCTTCTGGTAAAGAGGTGGACAACCCTTGAACGTAAACTTCTTCGGTATTTAAGCCTTCTGGTTCCAAAAATAGTTGGTGGCGTTCTTTATCAGCAAAACGGACGATTTTATCTTCAATCGAAGGGCAATACCGCGCCCCGACACCTTCCACGATACCCGTAAACATCGGCGCTCGATGAAGGTTGTCTTGGATAATTTGATGTGTTCCTAAGTTCGTATAAGTCAGCCAACAAGGTTCTTGATCAGTTTTGTAGGCACTATCTGGGGTGCTGTAACTGAAGTGGTTAGGGGTCTCATCCCCAGGTTGAATCTCCGTTACACTGTAGTCAATCGTGGAAGATTTGACCCGTGGTGGCGTCCCCGTTTTGAAACGGGCGATCTCCAAACCATTTTCTTTCAAATTGTCTGCCAAAGCGACAGAAGGTTGCGAATTGTTAGGTCCAGAAGAGTACTTCAACTCGCCGATGATGATTTCCCCTCGCAAGGCAGTTCCAGCTGTAATGATGACCGCCTTGGCACTATAACGAGCGCCTGTATTGGTCACAACCCCTTTGCAGACACCATCTTCAACGATTAATTTGGACACCAAGCCTTGGCGTAAGGTCAGATTTGGTTCTTTTTCGATTGTTCGTTTCATTTCATTGGCATAGGCTTTCTTATCCGCTTGTGCCCGTAAAGCCCGTACTGCTGGTCCTTTACCAGTGTTTAACATCCGCATTTGAATATAAGTCTTATCGATGTTTTTGCCCATCTCACCACCGAGGGCATCAATTTCACGAACTACCACTCCCTTGGCTGGTCCCCCGACAGACGGGTTGCACGGCATAAAAGCTACCATATCGAGGTTAATGGTCAAAAGCAGGGTTTTATTCCCCATGCGAGCATTAGCCAATGCCGCTTCAGAACCTGCATGTCCAGCACCAACTACGACAATATCATATGAATCTCCTTGAAATTCCATCTCTTCTTCGCTCCTCAAATCATTTCTACTTACAGCTTACTTGGTCATCTTTCTACCGGAAAAGCCAGTATCAAGCCCGGTACATCAATCTTTTCGATAAAATAACAAATAAACAGATCACTTTTTGTTATTTTATTTTCCTAGACAAAATTGGCTAAAAAGTTGGGTGATTAATTCGTCTTGGACACTATCACCGACGATTTCTCCGAGGAAATCCCAACAACGAGTCATATCGATTTGCACCAGATCCACCGGCATCCCTGCTTCAATACCCACAATTACTTCGCCTAATGCTTGGCCCGCCTTTTCCAACAAAGCAATATGCCGGGTATTGGAGACATAGGAGGCATCCTTATCTCCCGTTCCACCAGCAAAGAACAAGTCTGCAATGGCTTTTTCTAACTGATCTAAGCCAGCTTTTTCCAAAACAGAGATCGCAAAAAGCGGACTATCTCCCAAAAGTTCAGCCTCTGAATCCAAATTTAGTTGGGCTGGCAAGTCTGTTTTATTCAATAAAATGATACGTTTGTCATCAGCAGTTAAGCGGAGCAACTCCCGATCCGCCGCTGTCAAAGCCTCACTTTGATTCAAAACAAGCAAGATCAAATCCGCCTCAGCTAAGGCTTTCTTACTCCGCTCGACTCCGATTTTTTCCACGACATCTTCAGTATCCCGAATCCCTGCCGTATCAATTAATTTCAACGGTACTCCCCGAACATTGACATATTCTTCGATGACGTCGCGAGTAGTCCCGGCAATTTCAGTAACGATGGCTTTTTCTTCATCCAACAAATAGTTCAATAAACTGGATTTACCGACATTTGGTCGACCAATAATCGCCGTGCTTAACCCTTCACGTAAGATTTTTCCTTGTTGGGCTGTCAGGAGCAATTGGTCGATTTGCCCTTGCACTTGATGGGCTTTTTCCAGTAAGAGACGCGTGGTTAGTTCTTCGACATCATCGTACTCTGGATAATCGATATTGACCTCCACTTGGGCCAGAGTTTCCAAGATTTCTTGTCGCAACGAGCGAATCAAGTGGGAAAGATTGCCATCCAATTGGTTCAAAGCCAGATTCATCGCCTTGTCCGTCTTTGCTCGAATCAAATCCATCACTGCTTCTGCCTGAGACAAGTCCACACGACCATTTAAGAAGGCCCGCTTGGTAAACTCTCCAGGTTCAGCTAATCGAGCCCCTTGACGCAACGCTAGCTGTAAGATTTGATTGGTAACCACCATCCCACCGTGGCAGTTAATTTCCACGATATCTTCACGGGTAAACGTCTTCGGTGCCTTAAGGACTGTTACCATCACTTCATCGATCAGCTGGTTTGTTGCCGGATCCAGAATATGCCCATAATGAATCGTATGACTAGGCACCTCTAGCAGACACTTACTACCACTGTGATACATCCGATCAGCAATTGCTAGCGCCTCGTCACCACTAAGTCGCACGATCGAAATCGCCCCTTCTCCTGGCGGCGTTGAGATCGCTGCAATGGTATCAAATTCCTGTGTAATTTCAGCCATAATCAAACTCCCTTTTCTTTAAACGATACAGATGGACGGGTCTGTGCTCGCTTTTTTCTCAAATAAAAAAAGCGCCCTTTCGAACAGCTTCTAAGAAAAGTTCGACAATTTCTCGAAAACTTTCCCTTAAACGGTTCGACTTTGCACTTTCACTGCTTGTCGTCTATTAAATTCTTCCCTAATTTAGCACAATTTCAAAAACCCTGCAAGAGCACCTTTCTTCCCTAGCGAGGGTTTTTACCTTTACTTAATAATCCCACTAACGGTAAAATTAGAGTAATCAAAAGGCACAAGGAGACTGGCTTTGGCCGAAAAACACTCTGGAAGAACGCCCCTTAAAAGGAACAAGTTTGCCTAGAGGTAGCCATTGACACACTTCAGTAGCCTGCAATCACACAAACCGGCAATGATTTCAAAGGCTGGGAAAGGAGTAGTCTCATGGGAATTTTTAGTGATAAAAATGATACCGACAAAGAAGACTTGAAACGCATCAAGGAAATCATCATCTCTACCGGCAATATCAACCGTAGTTACGTAGTACGGGATGTCGTCTTTGCTACGACCAAAATCGAAGCCGATCTTTTTGATCCTAGTGTTGACCCTAATGAATCCTTAGCAGGCATCAAACTTGAACTGCAACAAAAAGCCTACGCATATGGCGCCAATGCTGTCATCAATTGCCACTTTGACCACGATCATGTCTTACAAGATGGCAAAACTTACCTACAAATTTTTGCTTACGGCACCGTCGTCCAATACATCCAATCAACTATCGGCGGCTAAGAATTTTCACCACTGCAAGCACTTTTTGAAAAAAGTGCTTGTGTCTCGCCTAGAAAAGCAGAACAAACTTCTTCAGCTCTTAAGAATTAAGAGGCTCGCTAGCTTTAGGCTCTTTGCCTAGGCCAACTAGCTACGCAAGCTGTGCCAGTTCGTGAAGCCAAATCTCTCAAAAAACTTGGTTTGTCACATACTTTTCTAAAAATAGCTTCAACCATGAATGCTGACTGAAGCGAACACCCACTAGCTTTGTATGCCAATAGGACGTCGTTTTAGCTAGCAATAAAGCCAACAGTTCTCCTAGTCTCTTTGACTCAAGTCACACTAGGAGGACTGTTGGCTTTTTATATTTTTGGATAAATAAAAACCCCTGTTGTATGGCTGGCAACAGGGGTCTTTTCTATCAAAGTCACGACTACTCTAGCGTCTCTTCGATAAGAATGATTTCTACTAGAATATACTTGGATTCCTATAGGATGTCAATGTATTTTTGTAGAAAATAACGCAGCGAAAGCAATGGAAACCTTGATCTATTCATATTTTTAGCGTTTTTATTGAACAGAAGCTGGCGAGGCTTGTCCCAGTTTGCTTAATAGCGTTTGGCAGGTTCCACTACTAAATAACGGTAAGGTTCGTCTCCTTCAGAATGCGTTTGAACTGCAGGATCTTTACTTAAAGAAAAATGGATTTGTTTCCGTTCAAAAGCAGGCATTGGTTCCAAAAAGACGGGACGACCAGTGCGTTTGACTTTTTCTGCTGTCCGATCGGCAAGGCGTTCCAAAATCGCTTGCCGTTTCTGACGATAATCTCCCACATTCACCACAACAGATAGCTTATTTTTAGCCACTCGGTGAATGAATACTTGGGCTAAATACTGCAAAGCGTTGAGCATTTTACCATGCTTACCAATCAAAATTCCTTGTTTTTGAGTATCTAACTGGAACAAGATTAAACCATCTTCCCGTTTCATCTTGACCAGCGCCGGAGCATTCAATTCATTGGTGATATTAGTCAAATACAAGGCCAACTCTTTCAAAGCCTCTTCATCTTCCAAATCGACTAAGGGTTGGGCACTTGCGACTTTCACAAAATCAGTAGAAACTGTTTCGACTTGGACCTCTTCCGCGGGGATGACTTCCTCTTCAACAAGCTCCAGCTCTGGAGCAGTTTCAGTAACTTCAGCGACGGTTTCTGTCACTGCTTCGCTGATTTCTTCAGCGACACTGGGTTCGACAGAGACGCGGGCATTTTTCTTTCCCATCCCTAGAAAGCCTTTTTTGGCCTCCTCAATGACTTCCACTACAGCTTCCTCTTTGGTAATACTCAGTGCAGATAAACCTTTATTGACGGCTTCTGCAACTGTTTGGCCTTCATAAATTGGCATCCTTCCTACCTCCTACATTTATAGTTCATGATCCTCGTTACCAAAGATCAATTGCCTCATTTTTCGTATGATACTATGATACCATTTTGCACAGGATTCTGCCTTATCTTTAGACAACCACCTCGATTTTTCTATTCCCAACATTCTCCTTTTAAGCCAAAAAGATCCGCCATCCTCGCAGATAGCGGATCATTGGTTTGATTAACGTTTTTTGTTGCGCTTTTTCTTAGGATTCAAGGCTCTCTCTAAGGCTTTTTGTTTTTCTCGTTCCAGACGAGCCGCTTCTTCCCGTTCTGCCCGAATTTTGAATGGGTTATTGATCAGCAAGGTTTGCACCACTTGGAAGGCGTTGGAAACCACCCAGTATAAGGATAACCCACTGGCCAGATTAATACCCATTAAAAGAATCATCAAAGGCATGGCGAAGTTCATAATCTTCATACTAGCGTTTGATTCCAATTGACTCATGCTAGAAAGATAGGTACTTGCAAAAGTGAACAACGCAGCGAGGACTGGCAAAATAAAGATTGGATCCGGCTTCCCAAGTTCCAACCAAAGGAATTTACCTTCTGTCAATGCCGGTGTTCGTTGGATTGATTGCCACAAAGCCATCAAGATTGGCATTTGGACCAACATTGGTAAACAGCCTGCATAAGGGTTCACACCATGTTCAGCGTAAAGCCGTTGTTGTTCGTCTCGCAGGCGTTGCATTGTTTCCGCATCACGAGAGGAATATTTTTGTTGCAAAGCTTTTAATTGCGGTTGAATCTCTTGGGTCTTGCGCATGCTTTTCGTTTGAAAATGCATCAATGGCAACAAGACAATCCGGATAATCAACGTGAATAAGATAATCCCAATCCCTGGATTCCCAAAGGAGAGGGCTTTAATGGCTTGTGCGAAGTTGTAGACGATGTAGCGATCGAAAAAGCCCTCGCTATTAGCCGTCACTTCTCCTCTGCCACAGGCGGATAAAACGAAGACCATAGCCAACATCCCCGCCAGCAAAAGAATGCGTTTTTTGTTTTTCACTGGACCAAAATCCCTTCTACATATGAAATTAGTTGATTATTTTTGCGAGTTTCAAGACGTGTTCCAGATTTTTTTTGACTTCAGCGTGCTCACAGCCGCTTAAAGATGGGCGGGCAATCACAATAAAGTCAATTTCCGGATCGATGCCAGCTCTCATATCAAAAAGGTTGGCTCGCAAAAGACGCTTCACGCGGTTGCGTTCGACGGCATTGCCTACCTTTTTACCTACAGACAAGCCCACTCGAAAATGAGTTTGCCCAGGTTTAGCCAAACGGTAGACCACAAACTTCCGATTGGCACAAGATTCCCCTTGTTTGAAAACCTTTTGAAAATCCTGTTCTGTTTTAACGCGATACGCCTTTCTCATGGTGATCCTTCATTTCTTCTAAAATCGTTTACTCACTTTCCCATCATACCATATTCCTCTACCAAACTTCATCTGTAAAATGTAAAAAACTCCTAAGCTAGCTTAGGTAACAAAAGATGAACTCAAGATTTACTAAAGGGACTGCCAACACTATTTCCGCAAAAAAAAAATGATACCTAGTTATCCCACTACATTGTCCCAGGAAAGCAGCCTGCCTCCTAGAAAATCCATGAAGGAAAAGGCCCCATTTTGTAATTGATCGCTATTTTTGGCATAAAAAAAACCACTGAGGTCCAGTGGCTTAGGCAGATAAGACTTTACGTCCTTTCAGACGACGTGATGCTAACACGCGACGTCCGTTTTTAGTGCTCATGCGTTTACGGAAACCGTGAACTTTTTGACGTTTACGTTTGTTTGGTTGATAAGTTCTTTTCATTATGGTCCACCTCCAAAGAGTCATTCTTCTATATCACTACAGACATACTTTGATAGTATACCGACTATGCTAGGCTTTTGTCAATCAATTTTTATTAAGAAAAGCCAAAGGAACTCCTCAAGCCCTCGGATATGAAGTCAAACATGCTAGTTGGACTTCAAACTCTTTCCTTCGTTCAACTATCTAGGATTGTTGAATTCGTTCGTAAATCCAGACCTAGCTAGCCTTGGTATGAGGGCCTATTTACTGATGAAGTTTTAAAAATTATGTTAAAAAAAAGCTTCCTATCTTTTGAGATCATGTTTAGTTTTCCACAGATTTTTAGAAATCACATCAAAGGCACCTTTCTTTTTTTAAAAAAAGTTATCCACATTTTTCCGGCTAGCTCCTGTGGATTTCGTGGGAATTAGTTTATGGTATATTTTTGGAAATTCACAAGTTTTTTGCGCTTTTTTCCACAAATACCCACAGGGTGAAAAACTTTTCCACAAGCGTTTTTATTTTTGTGTATAACCGCTAGAATCCTTGTTCTAACAAGATCATTTTTTCCCACTAGTCTGTGGATGATTGATAAATAATAATTTATTTTCCACAATTTTATTTTGCTTGTTGATAACTTTTTTTCCTGCTGTGAATTGACTTTTCAACAGATTATCTATCCTGTGCAAAACTCACCCTTCCATTTTTCTTATTTGCTTTTTTAGCAGTAATCTGTGGAAAACTTTCCGGGAACATGATAAATTAGGGGTACGCTTAAAAAAGAATTAAGAGACTGACCCTTGGAAAACGAGCCTTGCCTTTTAGTGCTTGCTACGAAACTTGACAGGTAGTAGGCTTTACCTTTTCTTGGAATCCTCCATAAAGAAGGTCCTAAATAGCCCCAACGCCAACCAATACCGTCAGCCTTTATCGATTATTTTTTTGCCAATAACCCTTATGAGGAGGACAGCTATGTCGACTCTGGAAACAGTTTGGCCCAAATTGCTGGAAGGTTTGCAGCAAGATTTGAGCGAAACCAGTTATACGACATGGGTGCAGCCAGCCATTCCTTTAGCTTTAGAAAAGGACGAACTGACCATCCGGGTACCCAGTGCCATTCACAAACAATACTGGGAACGCAACATTGCTACTAAATTCTTAGAAAACAGCTACCGCCTTTTTGAACGAGAAATCATACCCATTTTGGTTTTAGAAGGTGAAGCAGACCCTTTAAGTGCTACAAAACCTAACCAAGCTCATACTAATCAAGTGGAAGAAGAGATTGCCGGCTCTGTTTTAAATCCCAAATACACTTTTGACACCTTTGTCATAGGTAAAGGCAATCAAATGGCCCACGCCGCTGCCTTAGTGGTTGCCGAAGAACCTGGTTCGATTTACAATCCGCTGTTTTTCTACGGGGGTGTCGGTCTGGGGAAGACCCACTTAATGCATGCCATCGGTCACCAACTATTAGTGAACAATCCTAAAGCCAAAATCAAATACGTCAGTAGCGAAAACTTCACCAACGATTTCATTACTTCTATTAAGAACAACGAAATGGATCGTTTCCGCAAAGAATATCGTAGTGTGGACTTATTATTAGTCGATGATATCCAGTTTTTGGAAAACAAAGTCGAAACTCAAAATGAATTTTTCTATACCTTTGAGGAACTTTACAAAAACAACAAGCAAATCGTTTTAACTAGTGATCGTTTGCCTGCCGAAATTCCTACACTGCCGGAACGTCTGGTTTCCCGCTTTGCTTGGGGCTTATCCGTGGATATCACACCCCCGGACTTAGAAACCCGAATTGCGATTTTACGGAAAAAAGCCGAGGCTGAACATTTAGAAATTCCTGATGATACGTTAAGCTACATCGCCGGCCAAATCGATTCTAACATTCGAGAACTAGAGGGCGCTTTGGTGCGAGTACAGGCGTTTGCTACCATGAACAATGCGGATATTACCACCAGTCTAGCCGCCGAATCTCTGAAGGCTCTGAAAAGTAATAATGGCTCAGCACAGCTTTCCATCCAACAGATTCAAGATGAAGTAGCCAAGTACTACCATATCTCCGTCAAAGATTTAAAAGGTAAAAAACGCGTGAAAAACATTGTAGTCCCTCGTCAAATTGCCATGTATCTTTCCCGAGAGATGACCGATAGTTCATTACCCAAAATCGGTGCCGAATTTGGCGGGAAAGATCATACAACCGTCATTCACGCCCACGAAAAAATTCATCAGCTGATGGAAACCGACGCTACTATCCAAAACGAAATAGCTGAGATTAAAAGCATCCTGTTTAACTAGCATTAGCAGTAGACACTGGACATGTTCCAGCAGCTAAGCAAACTAGTAAAAAATACGATGTGGATAAATTTTAGAAAACTCGCATTTTTATCCACAACTTATCCACAGTGGAAAACCTTGCTGTCATCCTACTTTGCTTGAGTTATCCACTATATAAACAGGCCCTACTATCTCTATTACTTTTTTCTATAAATAAAAACAATAAATAAGCAGGTGGGTGACACCTGCCTTCTCATCACAAAATTCAAAAACCTAGCACTGTTCTTTTTAGTGAAAGCTCGCTAAAATAAACAGTTACAAATTCATCAGTAACCTGTCAGTTTTTATGTAATTTCTAGATAAACTGCTGGCTACCATTAAAAGGAGTGTTTTCCCCATGAAAGTGACCCTAAATCGGGCAATCTTTATCCAAGAATTAGCCACTGTGCAACGGGCAATCTCGTCAAAAACAACCATCCCAATCTTAACTGGGGTCAAGATTGATCTAAAAGAAAAAGGGTTAACCATGACTGGTTCCAATGCCGACATCTCTATCGAAACCTTTTTAGAAAGCGACAATGAAAAAGCCGAAATGCAGATTGAATCCACCGGAGCGATCGTTTTACAGGCCCGCTTTTTCTCAGAAATTGTCCGTAAATTACCAGAAACAACCTTTACCATGGAAGTATTGGAAAACAATCAAGTAGCGATTACTTCCGGGAAAGCGAATTTCATCGTCAATGGCTTAGATGCAGAAAACTATCCGCATCTGCCAATCGTCGAACGCCGTAACCAACTACAACTTTCCGTGCAAATGCTGAAACAATTGGTAACAGAAACAGTGTTTGCTGTTTCTGCCCATGAAAGCCGTCCAATTTTGACCGGGGTGCATTTTGTCCTGGAAAATCAAAAACTTTTGGCGGTGGCGACTGATTCTCATCGATTAAGTCAACGGATTATCCCCATTGAAGGAGAAACCAGTGATTTTAATATCGTGATTCCCGGGAAGAGTTTGACTGAGTTGTCACGTTCTTTGGTAGATGACGAAGAAGAAGTTGAAATTAGCATTATGGAAAATCAGGTCCTTTTCAAAACCCGGAATATGCTATTTTATTCTCGCTTGTTGGAAGGGAATTACCCAGACACCAATCGCTTGATTCCAAATTCTTTCAATACCGAAATCGAATTTAGCGTTCCAGCCTTTTTGGCAGCTATCGAACGGGCTTCCTTGTTGAGCCACGAAGGCCGCAACAATATCGTCCGACTTTCAATTTCAGAAGAACAAGTAATGCTCTATGGGAATTCACCAGAAATCGGGAAAGTTGAAGAAGCCTTGAATTACGAAAAAGTCGCGGGTGAACCCATCGAAATTTCCTTCAACCCTGACTACATGAAGGCCGCTTTGCATGCATTTGGCGATATGAGCATCACCATCAAGTTTATCGCGCCAATCCGGCCATTTACTTTGGAACCAACAGAAGGCCAAGGAGAGTTCATTCAGTTGATTACTCCCGTCCGGACCAACTAAAAAACAGGTAACGCAAAAAACACCAACAGTCTTTTTTCCCAAACTTCTCAGCTTCGGTTGGAGAAGAAGGTGAGCTGGCTGTTGGTGTTTTTGTATTTATCAGAAAAACAGCAGGTTTTTCGGCTGTTTTTGGCGTAATTAGCACAGTCACTAAAACTGTTGTTCTTTTTCTTGTCCTGACAATTTTCATGAAAGATGAAAATGACTAGCGAAAGTAGCAGAAAATCAGAAATATTAACGAAAATGCCCCTAAAATCGTTTTTCAGCGCTTTTTTTCTTGAAGGATATATTTTATCGAAATGGCATAAGTCTGCTGAGAGGGAAAAATACCTTGATAAATTTGTTTTTCCCTGCAAAAAAAGGTATAATCATAGTATCTGTTTTATGGTGAAAGCAGGACTTTGGTGACTAGCAATGGTAGAAATACGCTTATATAACCAAGGAGACAAACCTGCGTCGCCTTGGCTATTTCTTTGATAGACGAAGATATGATAAAACTTTGTAATATCAAGTCTAACTTTGCTTGGCTTCACGAACTAAGATGAGTTCGTTCAGCCTTTCTTGCTTGCCGAGGCATTTATGTTCCTTCAGCATATTTGGAAACGAGGCCTGAAAATGAAAGAAAAAATTTATTTGGATGATGCCAGTGAATACATGACTCTCGGGCAAGTCCTAAAAGAGGTCAGTGTGATTTCCAGTGGTGGCCAAGCCAAGTGGTATTTGGCAGAAAATACGGTGTTAGTGGATGGCGAACCGGAAAATCGCCGAGGTCGTAAGCTCTATCCCGGGATGATGATCGAGTTACCTGACGAAGGTACTTTTTTTATGGCGAAAAAGGATGGCGATCATGCAGCTGAATGATCTGCAATTGCGAAATTTTCGCAATTACCAAGATTTGTCTTTAACCTTTGACAAAAATATCACCATCTTTCTCGGTGAAAACGCTCAAGGGAAAACCAATGTTTTGGAAAGTATCTACGTATTAGCCATGACTCGTAGTCATCGTACCAATAACGAACAAGAGCTGATCGCCTTTGATAGTGACCAAGCCTATCTAAAAGGCACCCTGCAAAAGCGTAATAACCAAGTACCTTTGGAGATTACCTTGACCAAAAAAGGGCGCAAAACCAAGGTCAATCATATCGAACAAAAGAAACTTTCTAGCTACGTGGGGCAGATGAATGTGATTTTATTTGCACCAGAGGATTTATCTTTGGTGAAAGGTAGTCCCCAAGTGCGGCGGAAGTTTCTGGATATGGAAATTGGCCAGATTGACCCGATATATCTTTATGATTTGGTGCAGTACCAAGGGGTGTTGAAGCAGCGTAACCAGTATCTCAAACAGACAGCTGGTGAAAAAAAAGTCGATCCGGTGTACTTAGAGATTCTTGATGAACAGCTGGTGAGCTTTGGGGCGAAAGTCTTGTTTGCTCGCCAACGCTTTGTCAATCGTCTGGAACACTGGGCTAATGCCCTCCATCAAAAAATCAGCCAAAACAAAGAAACTTTGACGTTACACTATGTTTCGTCGGTGCCTTTTGAGGAAACCGCTGAGGTAGCGACGATTCAAGCGGCCTTTTTGGAAAAGTTGAAGCAATCCCGAGATAAGGAGCGCTTCCGTATGAGTACCCAGGTGGGACCCCATCGTGATGACTTGAGTTTTGCTATCAATGGCAAAGAAGTTCAAACTTATGGCTCTCAAGGACAACAGCGAACCACGGCCCTTAGTGTGAAGCTAGCGGAAATCGATCTGATGAAAGCTGAGACCGGCGAATATCCGATTTTGCTGCTGGATGATGTGATGAGTGAACTGGATGATTCACGACAACTACACCTGTTGGAGACCATTGAAGATAAGGTCCAGACTTTTCTCACGACTACCACCTTGGAACATGTCAAAAATAAAATGACCGTTGAACCGGCGATTTATTATGTCTCACAAGGAAGGATTAGCAGAGAGCCCGTGACTACCAATCCCGACGGCAAGGAACCTTTACAGTGAGTCGGATAAAAACGTGAAATAGGAGGGTGGTCAACGCTTAGGGCCACTACTCGTTTGCAATGTATAGATGGTTTAGAGTCGCGAGAGACGTTGACTATTAAACCTTGGATTGAAAGGAGTTTTTCGTTAAATGACAGAAGAACAAAGGAATAAACAGGAGCTAGCCAGAGAATATGATGCCAGTCAAATCCAAGTGCTAGAAGGCTTGGAAGCGGTGCGGAAGCGTCCTGGGATGTATATCGGTTCCACCAGTGGCGAAGGACTCCATCACTTAGTCTGGGAAATCGTGGATAATTCCATCGATGAAGCGTTGGCTGGTTTTGCGACGAAGATCGAAGTGATTGTAGAAAAAGACAATAGTATTACCGTCGTGGATGATGGTCGAGGGATTCCAATAGGGATTCAAGCCAAAACTGGCCGGCCTGCAGTAGAAACCGTCTTTACGGTGCTCCATGCCGGGGGAAAATTTGGCGGTGGCGGATACAAGGTCTCCGGTGGTCTCCACGGGGTAGGTTCTTCGGTAGTCAACGCCCTTTCGACCAGTCTAGATGTTAAAGTTTACAAAGAAGGAAAAATCTATTATCAAGAATATCGTCGTGGTGCTGTCGTAGATGACTTGAAAGTCATTGGTGAAACCGAAAAACACGGGACGACGGTTCACTTTGTTCCCGATCCGGAAATCTTTACGGAGACGGTGGAATTTGACTTTAACAAATTGGCTACGCGGGTACGGGAATTGGCTTTCTTAAATCGTGGCTTACGGATATCCATTGAAGACAAACGGCCAGAAACGCCTGTAGTCAAAGAATTTCACTTTGAAGGTGGGATTAAGAGCTATGTGGAACACTTAAACAAGGGCAAAGAAGTTCTTTTTCCGGAACCGATTTATCTGGAAGATGAACAGCAAGATATCGCCGTAGAAGTTTCCATGCAGTACACCAATAGCTACCATACGAACATTATGAGTTTTGCGAATAATATCCATACTTATGAAGGTGGGACCCACGAATCAGGCTTTAAAACGGCTTTGACACGGGTGATTAACGACTATGCCCGCCGTCAAAAATTGATGAAAGAAAACGATGAAAACCTCTCTGGTGAAGATGCTCGTGAAGGTTTGACCGCCGTCATTTCCATCAAACACCCAGATCCGCAGTTTGAAGGACAAACGAAAACCAAACTGGGAAATTCTGAGGTCCGGACGGTTGTTGATCGCCTGTTTTCCGAGCATTTCATGAAGTTCTTGATGGAAAATCCGACAGTTGGTCGTCAAATTATTGAAAAAGGTATCGTGGCTTCAAAAGCACGGATGGCTGCTAAACGTGCGCGGGAAATGACACGACGTAAAGGTGCGCTGGAAATCAGTAACTTGCCAGGGAAATTGGCAGACTGCTCTTCTAACGTTCCCGAGAAATGTGAACTCTTTATCGTCGAAGGAGATTCCGCCGGTGGTTCAGCTAAACAAGGCCGAAACCGAGAATTCCAGGCAATCTTGCCAATCCGTGGGAAGATTTTAAACGTAGAAAAAGCCAGCATGGATAAAATTTTGGCTAACGAAGAAATTCGTTCCTTGTTTACCGCTATGGGGACTGGTTTTGGTTCTGATTTTGATGTGTCCAAAGCTCGTTATCACAAATTGGTTATCATGACAGATGCCGATGTCGATGGCGCCCATATTCGGACCTTGTTGTTGACCTTGTTTTATCGTTACATGCGTCCAATCGTGGAAGCTGGCTATGTTTATATTGCACAGCCGCCGTTGTATGGGGTCAAACAAGGGAAAAATATTACCTATGTGCAACCTGGAAAAGATGCGGAAGAACGCCTTGCAGCGACAATTGCTAGTTTGCCAGCAACCCCTAAAGCGACGATTCAGCGCTACAAAGGGCTCGGGGAAATGGATGATCATCAACTATGGGAAACCACCATGGATCCGGAAAATCGCCTAATGTTGCGGGTTTCTGTGGATGATGCCATCGAAGCCGATCAAATCTTTGAGATGCTGATGGGGGATCGGGTGGAACCACGCCGTAACTTTATCGAAGAAAACGCCCACTACGTTAAGAATTTGGACATTTAAGGAGGAAGAATAAACTGTGGAAGATCATCAAGAGAATATCCAAAATGTCAACCTAACCAGTGAAATGAAGACCTCCTTCATCGACTATGCCATGAGTGTTATCGTGGCACGGGCTTTGCCGGATGTCCGAGATGGGTTGAAACCTGTACATCGCCGTATTTTATACGGGATGAACGAATTGGGGGTAACCCCGGATAAACCCCATAAAAAATCTGCCAGAATCGTCGGGGATGTCATGGGGAAATACCACCCCCATGGTGACAGTGCTATTTACGAATCAATGGTTCGGATGGCGCAAACCTTTAGCTATCGTTACATGCTAGTCGACGGCCACGGAAACTTTGGTTCTGTGGATGGTGACGGGGCCGCAGCGATGCGGTATACCGAAGCCCGGATGAGCAAGCTGGCGATGGAAATGCTACGGGATATCAATAAAAATACCGTTGATTTTATCAGTAACTATGACGATACCGAAAAAGAACCAGAAGTTTTACCAGCCCGCTTTCCCAACCTCCTAGTGAATGGGACGACTGGGATTGCCGTGGGGATGGCTACCAATATCCCTCCTCATAACTTGCGAGAAGTTACTGCTGCCATCGAATTGTTGATGGAAAATCCTGATGTCACTACCAATGAATTGATGGAAGTTTTGCCTGGTCCTGACTTCCCTACTGGTGGTTTGGTGATGGGGAAATCTGGTATCCGTCGTGCTTATGAAACTGGGAAAGGTTCGATTACAGTTCGGGCAAAAGTGGAAATCACGGAAATGCCTAACGGTAAAGAACGGATTTTGGTTACGGAATTGCCTTATATGGTGAACAAAGCCAAACTGATTGAACGGATTTCGGAGCTTCACCGGGACAAACGAATCGAAGGTATCACCGATTTACGAGATGAATCTAGCCGGGAAGGTATGCGGATTGTCATCGATGTGCGCCGCGATGTTAGCGCCTCTGTTATTTTAAATAACTTATATAAAATGACTGCTTTGCAATCCTCTTTTGGCTTTAATATGTTGGCCATCGAAAAAGGTGTGCCGAAGATTCTCAGCTTGAAGGAAATCTTGGTTAACTATGTGGAACACCAAGAAGAAGTCGTCACCCGTCGTACTCAATTTGATAAAGATAAAGCCGAAGCACGGGCTCATATTTTGGAAGGCTTACGGATTGCTTTAGATCATATTGACGAAATCATCGCCATCATTCGAGGTTCTAAGACGGACGATGAAGCCAAGAACACCATGATGGAGCGTTTCAAGCTTTCTGATCGCCAAGCTCAAGCTATTTTGGACATGCGTTTGCGTCGTCTAACCGGTTTGGAACGGGATAAGATCGAAAATGAATACCAAGAACTCTTGAAACTGATTGAAGACTTGAAAGATATCCTGGCTCGTCCAGAACGAGTACGAGAAATCATCATTACGGAACTAAAAGACGTAGCCAATCGATTTGGCGACGATCGTCGGACAGAGCTGTTGGTCGGTGAAGTCTTGAGTTTGGAAGATGAAGACTTGATTGAAGAAGATGAAGTCGTCATCACATTGACCAACAATGGCTACATCAAACGGGTCTCAAACTCTGAGTTCCGAGCTCAACGCCGTGGTGGTCGTGGGGTCCAAGGAATGGGGGTTCACGATGAAGACTTCGTGAAGACGCTAGTGTCTTGTTCTACCCACGATACGCTCCTCTTCTTTACCAATATGGGGAAAGTATACAAAGCGAAAGGCTACGAAATTCCGGAATACGGTCGGGCTGCTAAGGGAATTCCTGTCATTAACTTGTTAGGGATTGATTCAGCTGAAAGTATCCAAACGATTATCGCCGTTAATGGGGGTCCAGAATCTGGTCGTTACCTCTTCTTCACCACTCGCTTAGGAATCGTCAAACGGACTTCAGTGGAGGCCTTCTCTAACATCCGTAGCAACGGTTTGATTGCAATCGGTTTGAAGGACGGGGATGAATTGGTCAGTGTTCTTGAAACAGCTGGTGATTCTACGATTATCATCGGGACTCATGGTGGTTATTCCGTCACCTTTAAAGAAGCAGCTGTGCGGGACATGGGGCGTACTGCCGCAGGGGTCCGCGGGATTCGCTTACGTGACGAAGATTATGTCGTCGGGGTGGCACCACTGACTGATGATAAAGAAGTCTTGGTCATCACCGAAAACGGCTATGGGAAACGCACTGCAGGTACAGAATATCCAATCAAAGGTCGTGGCGGTAAAGGGATTAAGACCGCCAATATCACACCGAAAAATGGTCCATTGGCTGGCTTGACCACCGTGGATGGGACAGAAGATATCATGGTCATCACTGATAAAGGGGTTATCATCCGCTTCAACGTGGATGGTGTATCTCAGACGGGTCGAGCAACTCTTGGGGTTCGCTTGATGCGAATGGAAGACGAGGCCAAAGTCGTGACCATGGCAGTCATTGAACCAGAAACTGAAGAAGCGGAAGCGACTGAAATAACGGAAGCGACTAGTACTCTGGAACCAACAGATGCGACTGAAGCACCAGAAACAACTGAAGAATAATTGAAAGCAAGCTCACTCACCTGCACTGGGAAACTAGTGCAGGCTTTTTGTTTGCCCAGCATGGGCAAACTCTTAAGGGTTAAAGTCCCTAACGTGTCCCAGTAACGGAAAACGTATAGCT
>NZ_JBMRGR010000017.1:0-46721 GCF_049384045.1 Enterococcus diestrammenae | reverse complement strand
TAGAGCTACTGTCAATCCAATTCTACTCTGCTAAATCTCACCTTTTTCACGGTACATCTGCTACCCTACAAGAAAATGATTTGCTGTATTTACGGAGCAAAGAGAATAAATCGCTTATCGATAAAATAGGGCGGACTTGCTGGAGGAGAATGACTCGGGGTGTAGTGTTAAGGATGTCCGAGGGCTAAAAGACCATTGCGCATACAGTTCATCTAAGCAGAAATCGCTAAGATGAGCTAGCAAAATGACAACGGTTCTTTAGTTGGCATTTACCGATCCCACTACCACCCGAGGCATTCTCTGGAAGCAAGACCGGCCGGCTTTCTCATTCTTGGTAATAGCGAATATGGTCATTTACGGCAGTCAGACGAAAAGCGGTCGTATCGGTCGAGGCAGTTAAGTTTTCGTTGGTTAGAGGAGTTTGGAATACTTCTTCATAAGCTGCCACGGATAATGCCTGGCGATTTGCAAGCAGGGCGTTGTGGGCGTCAGTCAGCAGATGCTCTTGATATCCCGAGACTAGTCGTCCTGTGAAAAATTCAGCAACAGCGCCAGAACCATAGCTAAATAAGCCAAGTTGGTCCCCTGCTTTTAACGTTTGGCTATTTTCTAAGAGAGAAATCAAGCCAAGATACAAAGAACCAGTATAGAGGTTGCCCACGCGACGGCTGTAACGAATACTTTCTTCGTATTGAGCTAGGATGCGATTTTGTTCTGCTTCAGATTCCTGTGCCAAGCCTACCAGCAAGGCCTTTTTGCCCATTTTTGTATATGGAATATGGAAAGCGAGAGCGGCAAAATCAGCCAATGTTTTTTGATACCGTTGCTGGTATTCTTGCCAGACGGTTTCGAAAGCTTGGATATAGGTTTGATTTGAAAGCGGGCCGTTGACCACAGGATAAGGTTCCCCTGTTGGACGCCAAAAATCATAGATATCTTGGGTGTAGGGGACACTTTCATCAGAGAGGGCTAAAATCCGCGGTTGACTAGTTACTAACATAGCCACGGCGCCAGCACCTTGGGTCGGTTCTCCTCCTGAGTGTAAGCCGTATCGCGCAATGTCAGAGGCAATCACCAAGGCTTTCCGCTCGGGATGAGCCAAGACGTACTCTTTGGCAAACTGGAGGCCAGCTGTTGCGCTATAACAGGCTTCTTTTAATTCAATCCCTCGTGCGAAAGGTTGAATCCCTAACAGGCGATGCAAAACGACAGCGGCGGCTTTGGATTCATCGACACTGGATTCGGTTCCGAGGATGACTAAATCGATGGTTTGGCGATCCTCGTCAGTTAAGATTGGTTGGGCTGCATTGGCGGCTAAGGTGATGATATCTTGGGTGATTGGAGAGATGGCCATCTGATCTTGACCGATACCAATGGTGTATTTGGCTGGGTCCACGTTGCGCGCGTTGGCCAACTCTGTCATCTCTAAATAGTAAGGTGGTACAAAAAAATTGAGTTTATCAATCCCTGCAGTCATATAGGACCTCCTTGATAATGTGATGGGATGGTTTATGTAAAAAGCAGGCTCGGTTTATTCCTGAAAGGGCAATGATAACAGGAATAGGCTTATTTTTACAAGGAAAAAATTCCTTCTTAACGTTAGCATAAAAACAGCAAAAAGCGGTAGTAAAAATTGATTATTTAAAGTTTGTTAAAACTTTTTAATTGTCAGCGGGCACTGGAGAAGAGAGTATTTGTTTTTGCTCTTTAAAATGGTATATTGCAAGTTGGAGGTGGCAAATTTGAAAGAAGTTGTCATTATAGACGGACTACGTACCCCGATTGGAAAATTTCGTGGCGGTTTAAAAGATTTGACCGCAGTGGAATTGGGGACCCAGGTAACCCAAGCATTATTAAGAAAATATCCAAGCCTCAAAAAAGACCTTACTCAGGTCTATTTTGGCAATGTCTTGCAGGCGGGGAATGGCCAAAATCCGGCACGCCAAGTAGCTTTAGCCAGTGGCTTGGCCAACACGGTACCAGCGACCACCATCAATGAAGTGTGTGGTTCCGGTTTGAAAGCCGTCATGTTTGGTCGCCAAGCTATCTTATTAGACGAAGCCGAAGTAGTTTTAGTCGGTGGAATTGAAAGCATGACCAATGCGCCAAAACTCTTGCCTTACGATGCTGCTACAGGCGGGTATGGCGAACCGCTAGCCAGCATGATTATCGATGGCTTGACAGATGCTGACAGCGGGCAACACATGGGGTTAACAGCCGAAAAAGTTGCTGAAGAATTTCATGTAACCAGACAAGAACAAGATGCTTTTGCGGTAGCTTCCCAAAAAAAAGCTGCCGCTGCTCAAGCAACCGGGGCTTTTGCTTCAGAAATTATCCCAGTCCAACTTCCTGACGGGGTGATGACAGCCGATGAAGGGATTCGACCAGATTCCAGTGTTGAAAAACTCGCCACTTTAAAAACAGCCTTTAAAGCTGAGGGTACCGTGACTGCCGGCAATGCTTCCACCATTAATGATGGGGCTGC
Source organism: Enterococcus diestrammenae (assembly GCF_049384045.1). Lineage (NCBI taxonomy): Bacteria > Bacillati > Bacillota > Bacilli > Lactobacillales > Enterococcaceae > Enterococcus > Enterococcus diestrammenae. The sequence continues at coordinate 44,236 of NZ_JBMRGR010000017.1, read as the reverse complement.
AGCGTTGTTATTGGCATCGAAAGACTATGCTGATCAGCACCAAATCCCTTATTTAGCAGTGATTCGTGAAACAGCTGAAGTCGGTATCGACCCAAGTATTATGGGGATTTCTCCGATTCAAGCGATTCAAAAATTACTAAAAAAAGCGAATCTAACAGTGGCGGATGTCGATCTTTTTGAAATCAACGAAGCCTTTGCGGCATCTTCTATCGTGGTAGAACGCGAACTCAAACTTCCATCAGAGAAAGTCAATATTTACGGTGGCGGGATTTCATTGGGGCATGCCATCGGTGCAACGGGTGCTCGGATTTTAACAAGTTTAAGCCACCAATTGCAAACCCATCAAAAACGTTATGGCGTCGCTTCTTTGTGTATCGGTGGCGGGTTAGGATTAGCCCTTTTGATTGAAGCCGTTCCCCCAAAAAAACCTGAGGAAACAGCAAAAAAAAAACGTCATCGGTTTTATGAGTTAACCACTGAAGAACGGTTAGAGCAACTTCTGCAAAACGAAGTCATCAATGAGGAAGTAAAAAATGAACTAGAAAAAACGGCTTTGGCCGAAGAGGTGGCTGACCATCTCATCGAAAACCGTATCAGTGAGGTGGAGATTCCGTTAGGGTTAGTCCCGCAATTGACCGTTAATGGCAAATCCTATGCTGTACCAGTGGCTACTGAGGAACCTTCCGTGATTGCCGCGATGAATTATGGGAGTAAGATGGCTGGTAATATCGCGGTGGAAATGCCTCAACGATTTGTTCGCGGGCAGATTGTCTTACAGCAAATCACTGATCAACAAGCGCTTATCAAAACCATTGAATCGTTGCGGGCGGCGTTGTTTGCCTGTGCCCGTGAGGCCTATCCATCGATTTATCAACGAGGAGGCGGTCTTCAAGAGATCCAACTTCGGGCAGTGGGATCAAGCTTTGTCTCTGTAGATTTTTTGGTGGATACAAAAGATGCGATGGGTGCGAATTTACTGAATACGATGTTGGAAGCTTGTGCTGATTATTTACGTCAAAAACTTCCCAATGAAGGGATTTTGATGAGTATTTTATCCAATCTCACCACAGAATCCTTAGTGACTGCCACTTGTTCAGTACCTATCACCCATCTAAATCGAGGGGGAAATGGGGCAGAGGTGGCTGCCAAAATCGCTGCTGCTTCTGATTTTGCACAGTTGGATCCTTATCGCGCAACCACTCATAATAAAGGAATCATGAATGGCGTAGATGGCATATTATTGGCAACGGGGAACGATACCCGAGCCCAAGCCGCAGCTTGTCATGCTTATGCGGCACACTCGGGACAATATCGAGGCTTAAGCCAATGGCAAGTTGTGGGGGATAATTTGGTGGGACAATTGACCTTGCCTTTAGCAGTTGCTACGGTAGGAGGAGGTACTCGGGTCTTGCCAAAAGCGCAGGCAGCTTTGCAAATCCTAAAGGTATCTTCTGCTACTGAACTAGCGCAAGTTATCGTAGCCGCCGGACTTGTACAAAATTTGGCGGCCTTGCGAGCGCTGGTTTCGGAAGGAATTCAACAAGGACACATGGGGTTACAAGTCCGCTCGTTGGCCATGGCAGTTGGAGCAGTAGGTGAAGAAGTTTCCCAACTGAGTCGTTTATTGAAAACGGCTCCTCAAAAAAATGAAGCTACAGCTAAAGCATTATTAGCTGAACTTCGTCAAAGAAAATAAGACTTTTCCCAATAAAACGAGCCCTTTCTAGCGTAGTGCTGGAAACGGGCTCGTTTTTAATAGATAATGAACATATAAAAAATTAAGCTCTAAAACGGCTGATGGTTCACGAAATAAGTGGCGTATTACGCCGTCATTGTGATATTACGAAAAATGTGGAATTTCGCTTCGTAGCCTATAAGAACTTGATGCTGATTAAGCCTAGTATGCAAAAAAGCGTATCTCCCAATGTTTATCAATGGCAGATACGCTTTTTTTACTGGTCTAAACAGCGATTTAGCGTTGTGTTAACGGTGTGTTGGCAAATGCTTCAATAACAGGAATCACTTCAGTTTTTAGTTTGTACTTACGATCCAAAGCTTTTTCGATGGTAAATTCGCCAACCTTTTGCGTTCCAATCGTTGCTAATAGGCGGTCTTCTTTAGCCGTTTTTTCTTTCACAAGGATTTGATCAGCAGCTGTGATTACAAAGAATTTAGGGAATTCTTCCATAGCCTTTGTGAAAGCAGCTGTCGTTAAGACTGCTGTTTTCTCAGTGGATTCAGCAGTCGCAGTTGTTTTGACTTCAGGTGCTTTTTCTTCAGCTGTTTCTTGGTTAGTAGTTGCGGGCTCATCAACAAGTGCTGCAGCTGCTTCTTGGGCTGGAGCTATTTCACTTGGAGCGGAAGCGGAGGCGATGGTGGCTTCCGTTGCAGGAACGTACCAGTAGCTGGCAATTTCGTGGGTTAAATTGGTAGTAAACTGTTCCAATACCGCTTTTTCTTGTTTTTGAACTCGTTTGATGATGCTGACAAAAGTCTCATCGATGGGAACGATCAAAGGTTTGGTTTCGGTCCCAGGTGTGTTGTTGACAACTAGCAATTGCTCATGGTTTTTGGGGTTCAAGCTAGCGGTGATATCCAAGTTGTACAGCTTAGTTGCAGTTTGTTCTAGATGACGAAATAATTTTTGACGAGTGTTGTCAAAAGAGGGGCGAAAAGCCTTCATCAACTTTTCTTTTTGTTTTTTCTTCATAATGAAACTCCTTTACATGATAGCGCTTTGCCACCAAAATAGGCTTGCAAGCGAATAAAATCCTCTCTGATTATAATGAATAAAACGATTTTTGAAAAGAGATATGTAAAAAAAGATGGCCTATCGGAAAGTTTTCTGTAAGACTAATGAGGGTTCACTAATTCTTTTCAAGCATTGAAATCCTAGTTCTCAACTTGACAAAAAATTTGTAAGTTAGTACTCAAAAACTGAACAGAGCGCCTCATAGAAATGAAAAGAAGCCATTCTTTCAAGGCTGATGCTTGAAAGGTAGGCTTCTTTTAGTACCAGGCATAGAGATATTTAGCTTTACGAACGAGCTCTCTTCGCCTTGCTTGTTAGATGTCTTTTGAAGGAGAAAACTGATTTTGTCTCGGAAGCGGCTAACGTGATGATGATCAGTCATCTGTGAGGGTTTCATAGCCTGGTATCAAAACAATTAGCGCTTCATCGGCATTTTTGGCAATCAAATAACCTTGCCAATGATCGAAATAAACCGTTTCTCCAAGAATTTCATGAAGTTTAGCCATCAATTGCTTCTGACTCCAATTGCGGGCCGGAAAATGTTGGACGAGCTCCGGGAAAATCAGAAACACAAAGGGCTGTTTAAATGTGTCGGTGACGGCTTTTGGTAGTTGATTTAAGTCTTCTTTGTTCATTGCTATTACCTAAAAGGTAGCTTGGTCAGGATCGCTGGTTTTTCCGACAACACCATCTAAGCTATCCAAAAGTGCCATATCAGCTGCTGATAATTCAAAGTCAAAGACCTGGATATTTTCTTCGATACGACTTGGTGTTACCGATTTTGGTAGCGGCAAGAAACCATGTTGTAAGGACCAACGCAAGGCGATTTGAGCAATCGTTTTGCCATGTTTATCTGCTAATTGCTTCATTTCTGGCACCTCAAAAATGCGTCCAGTGCCTAGGGGGCTATAAGCTTCTAACAAAATATTATGGTCCTTGCAATAGCTGACCACTGTTTCTTGTTTTTCGCCAGGAGCCAAGAAGATTTGGTTGACCATGGGCATAATTTTTGCTGTCTTTTTCAATTCTTCAAGATGGTGGGGACGGAAATTGGAAACGCCAATTGCTTTAATTTTGCCAGCTTCATAGAGCTCTTCCATCCCCCGCCAGGAATCGGCGTTGGCCTGCTGCCAATGATCTCGGAAAGCGATGGGATTTGGCCAGTGAATCAAGAAAAGGTCGACATAATCCAATTGCAATTTATCCAGAGATTCTTGGAAACTAGAGCGTGTCAGTTCGTAGCTGTGGTTAGAGTTGGTTAATTTCGTGGTAACAAAAATTTCTTCCCGGGGAAGCTGGCTTTCTTTGATGGCTTGCCCGACGCCTTGTTCGTTGTGGTAACCTTGGGCTGTGTCGATGTGACGATAGCCTGCTGCTAAAGCTGCTTTAACGGAAGCTACCGCAACATCGCCATCGGGAGTTTGCCACGTGCCAAAACCTATCTGGGGAATGGTGATGCCGTTAGCTAAGGTGTAAGTTGCTGTTTCTAGTGCCATTTTAGGGCCTCCTTAATCCTTTGGGTATTTTTGTGAACGCTTCACGAAAAGTTCTATTTAAGTGTAACTCATGGAGAATGAAAAATCATATGTTCCGCTTATCATTTTGGGGTGCTTCATAGGAAAAATCAATAGCAGACCTATTTTTACTTTTCAATAAGGCAGAAAAACTTGGCAGAAACGATTTTTTTTGTGTACACTGGATAGGCATAAAAAAATTTCCTGAAGAGGGATAAAGAAGGAACTGACCAATGGATATTTATTTAAAACATGCAATTTTACATTTGCTGGATCGGGAATCAGGAGCACCGGTCTTTTCTCAGCAACCCCTAGATTTGACGACAGAGTATATTCGTGAGTACCTGACTAAGAAGATTCAAAAGCTAGCAACGCCCCAAACCAAAACCGGTATTTTGGCTGAAGATGGGGCGTTTACCCAGCTAATCCAGCGCTTGCCCCAAGATTTTGTGACGGCATCGGCGGATTTGACGCAACGCTGGTATGAAAGCTATAACCAAAGTGAAGATGCACCGGGTTGTGATGTTTTTGTCGTTCTTTATGAATTAGATACGACGCCCTGTGTCGCTTTTTTGAAAGTGAATTATAACGAAGGCTACACTCATTTTGTCGATAGTGATGATGGTATTTTGAAAAACCAACTAATTATTAACCGCGCGATATTAGCCAATAAAACACAAAAAGCAGATGAAGGCTTTACTGTCGATTTAACCAATATGGCGTATGAGTTGGTGGAGAAAAAATATACTTTTTCTGGTGAGAAGCGTTTGTATTTTTCGACGGAAGTCATCGAAAGCGAGCCACAGCTTTCTCTGGAAGACAATGTGAAGGTCATCAAAAAAGTCGCCGAAAAAATCGGTAAAAAATTTGAAACGCCGAAACACGACTTGCTAGCTGATGTGAAAGAAGCCGTCTATGAGTCCATTGAAGAAACTGGGGAACTGGCGGTGGAAGAAGTGGCTGCTAAAGTTTTCAAAGACAACATCACTGCCAAAATGGCGTTTAAAGAAGAAGTAGCGGAAAAAGGTTTCGTGGATCGGGCACCACTGCTACGAGAAGTGAAAGAATTGACAGAGAAAAAATACGGTAAGCAAAAACTAAAACTTTCCAATGGGATTGAACTCATCGTACCCTTGGATGTTTATCGTGATCCCAATCTGATCGAGTTTGTCAATAATCCGGATGGGACGATTTCCGTCACCATCAAAAATGTGGAAGATGTCGTCAATCGCTTGTAGGAAATATGTTAAAACAAAAAAAGGTTTAGCCAGCGTGTTCCTTCGTCAAACACGTCGGCTGAACCTTTTTAAGTCTAATCATCGGTGGATTCACGAAATCTTTCAGTATTTCCTTATATCAATCATTCCAATTGATCTAGCGCTTTTTGTGGCACTTCTTCAACGGGGACTTCATCCCAACTGAGGACATTTTTTCGAGGATTGACTAAAAGTTTTAAGTAAGCTCCCTGTCGTAGTGGCTGGCTACGATATTCATTCAGCTCAATTGTAATTGCATCTCCTTGGTCATCATAAGCAGGTTGTTGATAGCGATAGTGGGTATCATCTCCAGTTCCGGATTTTTCTCCGGTGGTTGTGATGCGTGTATAAAACTCATTGCCACCATAAAAGTACTGGTAAGTATAGTAACTTCCAGCGCAAAAAACTGCTAGGACGATGAAGCCAATAAACCATTTTTTCAAAACGCCACCTCATTTATCTTGGTATTAAGTTCATTTGATCCACTCTGTGTTGATTATACCTTATCCAAGGGAAGAAAATGCCATAGAGGCCTCTCAAAATAGTCGGAAATCTAGTTTGCTGACACGAGGATCCTTATGCGAGACAAAATTTTTGACTTTGATCAAATTTGACCTATAATAAAGTCAGATTCGAAACTAACAAAAAGTAAGCGTTCGAGTGTAAATTTTTTACAAGGACTGGTGTCAGGTCTATAATTGAAACTGTTGAGAGCCAACTAACCTTGACCCTACAAGCTTTCAAGCACTGCCAATCACTTGTAAGCAGACATTATATTGGAGGGATCTATTATGGCAAAAGAACATTACGATAGAAGTAAACCACACGTAAATATCGGGACGATTGGTCACGTGGACCACGGGAAAACAACCTTGACCGCAGCGATTACTACGGTTTTGGCGAAAAAAGGTTTGGCCAATGCCCAAGATTATGCAGCCATTGATGCAGCACCAGAAGAACGGGAACGTGGGATTACGATCAATACGGCCCATGTTGAATACGAAACAGAAAAACGTCACTACGCTCATATCGATGCACCAGGGCACGCTGATTATGTGAAGAACATGATTACCGGGGCAGCCCAAATGGATGGTGCCATCCTAGTCGTTTCGGCAACGGATGGGCCAATGCCGCAAACTCGTGAACACATTTTGTTGGCTCGTCAAGTCGGGGTTAAAGATATTATCGTCTTCTTGAACAAAGTTGATCTGGTGGATGATGATGAACTTTTAGATTTAGTTGAAATGGAAGTTCGTGAATTGTTGAGTGAATATGGCTTTGCTGGTGACGATATTCCTGTCATCAAAGGTTCCGCTCTTAAAGCCCTTGAAGGGGATCCCGAACAAGAAAAAGTCATCATGGAATTGATGGACACTGTCGATGAATACATTCCAACACCAGTTCGTGATACGGATAAACCATTCTTGATGCCAGTGGAAGATGTTTTCACTATTACTGGTCGTGGGACCGTAGCTTCCGGGCGTATCGAACGGGGGATGGTGAAAGTCGGTGAAGAAGTCGAAATCGTCGGCATTAAACCTGAAACTCAAAAAGCAGTGGTTACCGGTTTGGAAATGTTCCGTAAAACTTTGGACTTTGGGGAAGCTGGCGATAACGTCGGTGTCTTGCTTCGTGGCGTTGGTCGTGAAGAAATCGAACGGGGCCAAGTTTTGGCAAAACCAGGTTCCATCACTCCTCACACCAAGTTTAAAGGGGAAGTGTACATTTTGACGAAAGAAGAAGGGGGTCGTCATACGCCATTCTTCAATAACTATCGTCCACAATTTTACTTCCACACGACAGACGTTACCGGTTCAATTACTTTACCTGAAGGCACTGAAATGGTAATGCCTGGAGACAATGTTACGATTGAAGTCGAATTGATTCATCCAATCGCCGTTGAACAAGGTACAACCTTCTCAATTCGTGAAGGTGGCCGAACAGTCGGTTCAGGGATGGTTACCGATATCGAAGCTTAACAAGTCTTTTAAAGACCGCAGTCTTTTATTGGATTGCGGCCTTTTTTCGTCGCGGCCCTAGATGGGTTTAAATGCTCAAAAGTCTATTTTAAGAAGACATTGTTAAGCATGTCGAAATCTGAAGGTTACGAAAAAAGTGACATGTCTTCGATCGCGATAGATTGGCTGGCGTGAGACCGGCAATTGCTTATAAAGATGTTAGGGCAGCGTATTTTTGTAGCCATGGGTGTCCCCATGAATAGTTCAACCTAGGATTGGATATCTTCCACAGTTAGATTATTGCCAGCAATCATTACCTTATGAAAAAGTAATTGGCGACAAAACCAGGGTGACGGGAGGATTTTCCCAAGAAGGTAAAAACAGTTTTTTGGCAGATTATGCTGGTAATGTGTAAAATGAAAGTGACGAAGCAAGAACAATATGAAAAGCAGGTGCAAATATGAAAACGATCATCGTTGGAGGGACGGCAGCTGGTACCAGTGCCGCAGTTAAAGTTCAAAAAATGGCCCAGGATCCAGAAGTCGTCATTTATGAAAAAGGCGACTTAGTCAGTTTTGGAGCTTGCGGCCTTCCTTATTATGTGGGGGATTATTTTGCTGATAAACATCAAATGATCGCTCGTTCCAAAGAAGCTTTTGAAAAGCAAGGCATTAAAGTGGCTTTACATCACGAGGTTTTGGCGGTAGATACAACTAAGAAAATCGTCACTGTCCGTGATTTAACGACACAAGTGGATTTTGTAGACCACTATGATCGCTTGATGGTAGCTACCGGTTCGACGGCGATCATGCCACCGGTACCAAGAACGGACTTTGCAAATTTGTATACCTTAAAAACGATGGCAGATGGCGTTCGGGTCAAAGAAGCCTTAGCTGATCCGACGATTGAGCATATCACGGTGGTAGGGGGCGGCTTTATCGGTGTCGAGTTCACGGAAGCCTTACTCCATCAAGGAAAAACGGTTCGCCTAATCCAATTGGATGATCGTTTGATGAAGGACTCTTTTGATTCAGAAGTAACCGAACTTTTGGAAGCAAAAATGGCCGAAGTAGGCGTCGAAGTCCATTTGAATGAAGCTGTCACTGAGTTTGTTGGTAACGAAAGAGTCGAAACGGTCGTCACAGATAAAGGGCGTTATGCCACGGATTTAGTATTGGTAGCCATCGGGGTGCGCCCTGCCAATCAGTTCTTGGGAGCTGAGTTTGATACCTTGAAAAACGGGGCTTTGATTGTCGATAACCAAGGGCGGACCAACGTCCCTGATGTGTGGGCTGCTGGGGACAATGCTACCGTGAAACATCTGGTTTCTGGTGTAGATAAATACTTGCCACTAGCAACTGGCGCCAACAAGTTAGGACGGGTAGCGGGGGAAAGTATTGCCGGTGGGACTACCACCTATCCTGGTACATTGGGAACTTCTGGCGTGAAGTTTACGACCTTGGAGTTGGCACGTACAGGTTTATCGGAAAAAGAAGCTCAATTGTTGGGTTTGGCTTATAAGACGATTGTGATCAATGACAAGAACCAAACGGATTACTACCCTGGGCAAAAAGATATTCGGGTAAAATTAATCTACGAAGCAGGGACACGACGGCTCTTAGGCGGCCAAACTGCTGGCGAGAATGGCGCAGCTTTGCGAATTGATGTACTGGCGGCTGCTATTGCAGGAAAACTCACCACTGAAGATTTAGGCTTGCTGGATTTGATGTACGCACCACCATTTGCCCGAACATGGGATGTCCTGAATATCGCGGGGAATGTGGCAAAATAAATATGTAAAAAGAGCGCTGGTATGAGTGAGACCAACGCTCTTTTCTAATAAATCAGGGAATTATACAAACTTAAGCATCAAAAAGCTAACATACCGAAAATTAGGAGGCAAATCTACTCTGATACTGATTTTTAGGAAAAGCTGAATTATAGTTTCGTAGTAATTAAGTTGACGGTTGCTAGACCGGCACATGCCAACTACAATCCAAGTAATTTGGCGGAAGTAATTTCACTCCTGTTTTGGATGGAAGGAGAAGGCCTGATAATATTTCAAGTTCCCAAAAAAAGTTCATGGACTAGAAATAAAAGCCGGGAATAACCTGCCATTTTGATGTTGCAAACAATGAATCGTTTTGTTGAGCTTACGAGAAATAAATGTAACTGTCATAGCAAAGCCAACACAGCTGTTTTGTTTAAGTTTCTAAAAAGAATTGCGAGGATTCTGGTCAAGAAATACTGAAAATAGTAGTATGAAAAAAGACCTTTTTATCGGTAAGGGCTAATTTATGGCAAGTCCTGTAGCTTGATAAATGATTCTGGTCAAAAAGTTTAGGAGGCTAAACGCTTGGTAAAACGAATTTTTAAGATCCTTCTGAAACTTGGGCTCTTAATCCTCATCGTTGGAGCTGTCTATTTGGGATTTCGTAATTACATGATTTTAAAAGATGTGCATCAATATGATGATGAGATTGCCACGGCAGCCAAAAAATATGATGTGGATGACCAGACGGATTTGATTTCAGCGATTATTTTTACGGAAACCAAGGGTCGTCACGAAGATTTGATGCAAAGTTCTGAAAGTCGCTATGGGGAAGCTGGGCAAATCAGCAGTGAAGCGGATTCTATCGATGCTGGGGTCGCTTTTTTAGCGGAAGCCTTGAAAGCTGCCGATGAAGCGGGGTGTGATGAATCAACCGCGATTCAAGCGTATAATTTTGGCCTTGACTATATTGACTATGTGGCAAAAAATGGCGGCAAAAACACCAAAAAAATTGCTGAGAGCTATTCACGAGATGTCTTATCGCCACAACTGGGCAATGATCAGCAATCGAAATATCGCTATTGGGGGTTGCATTCCTTGTTGTATAACGGAGGCTACCTTTATCATAACGGTGGTAACTTGTTTTATTCGGAAATCGTCCAATGGAATCAATGGAAAATTGAAATGACGAAATTTTTATTTTAAATTTGCCCTACAGACCAGGTGTGGTACACTGTAGCATATGCAATGAAATAGAGGTGGCTTGAGTTTAATGAAAAAGCAAATAGCAAACACAGAAAAACACCAGAGCAAAGACTGGCTTTTGCGTTTTGTCAAAGGGATGTTTATCGGTTCGGGATTTATTTTACCAGGGGTCAGTGGCGGGGCCTTGGCAGCAATTTTTGGGATTTATGAACGGATTATTACTTTTTTGGCTCATATTACCCGCAATTTTAAAGAAAATGTCCTTTTCTTTATCCCTGTCGGATTAGGGGGCGTCACGGGGGTTTTCCTTTTATCCTTTGTGGTGAGTTTCGCCTTAGGAACCTATGAAAATATCGTCTTGTGGTTTTTTGTCGGATGTATCTTGGGAACCATCCCTGCTCTCTGGAAAGAAGCAGGTAAGAAAGGACGGAGCAATCGTGATGTCCTGATTTTAGTGATCAGCTTTGTGGCAGGGCTACTGTTCTTGTGGAAAGGTTCAGCATTGTTTAGCCATGTGGATCAAAACTTCTTTACTTGGATTATTGCTGGGGCATTAATTGGGTTGGGGATGATTGTACCGGGTTTGAGCCCATCAAACTTCCTTGTTTATATGGGGATGTACAAAGCGATGTCTGATGGAATTAAAACGTTGAACTTCGGGATTATCATTCCCATCGGCATTGGCGGGATTGTCTGCGTCTTAGGCTTATCCAAAGTGATGGATTACATCTTTAGTAAAGCCTATCCGCAATTGTTCCATTTTATTATGGGGATTGTCTTTGCTTCCACCGTAATGATTGTACCGACTGATTACAGTGGCTTTACTGCTGGCAACTATGTAGCTTGCGTGGTGTTATGCCTCGCGGGGATTGCTTTAGGGGCTTGGATGAGTCGTTTGGAAGAAAAATACAAATAATCATTGGAACGTCTGCGAAGGATTTGTCATGATCGCCGACGTTCTCTTTTATTTTTGACATGAAAGAGCTTATGCAAAAGACTTGAAAATCAAATTTAATATGTTACAATAAATGATGTATAATTAGGTCTTTTTAACGGTCGCGCTGATGTCTATTGGTGCGATTTTTTACCGCGACGGACCGCTTATATTTGCAATAACAACGCATACCATAGACAGTTGTTGAACAGATTGTGAAGGGAGTGAGGCGTATGGCAAGGATTCCCCAGCAGTTGATTGATGAAATCCGGGAAAAAGCCAATATCGTTGATGTCGTGGGTCAATATGTTCAGCTGAAAAAAGCCGGTAAAAATTACTCAGGGCTCTGTCCGTTTCACAATGAAAAAACACCTTCATTTTCAGTAGCAGAAGATAAACAGTTCTATCATTGCTTTGGTTGTGGTCGAGGTGGCAATGTTTTTGGTTTTTTACAAGAAATCGAAGGCATCAGTTTTCCTGAAGCGGTGGCTAAGGTTGCCGATTTAGAAAATATCCCCTTGGCTCAAGAATATCGAGAAGCTTCAACTGAGGCTGTCGTCAATACCCAACAACGCCAACTCATCGCTTTACACGAAAAAGCACAAGAGGTTTATCACCATATGTTGGTGAATACGGCAGTGGGGGAGCAAGCATTGGCTTATCTTCATGAACGAGGGCTTAGTGACGAGTTGATTAGCGATTTTGGAATTGGTTTTGCCCCAAATCAGCGGCAGTTTTTGGAACAGGTTTTTCAGAATGAAGGCTTTGACCGGCAGTTGTATCCCGAGAGTGGCTTGTTTGTAGTCCGAGATGATGCCTCGGTTGCTGATCGGTTTTATCAACGGATCATGTTTCCCATACGCAATCCGCAAGGGAAGACGATTGGTTTTTCGGGTCGTTTTTTTGCAACTGCGGCTTTTCCTGGGGAGGATCAGCCAAAGTATCTAAACTCACCAGAGACAGAACTCTTTAACAAGCGGATGATTCTTTTCAACTTTGATAAAGCTCGCAATCCGATTCGCAAAGAAAATACCGTCTTTTTATTTGAAGGGTTTATGGATGTGATTGCGGCATGGCAAGCAGGTGTCAAAAATGGCATTGCCAGTATGGGAACTAGTCTGACTCAGCAACAGATTTCAGCAGTGGAACGTTTGGCAGATACGATGGTCATCTGCTACGATGGGGACAATGCAGGGATTGAGGCAACCCAACGAGCAATTGGTTTGGTGACGGAAAACAGTCCAATGAAAGTGGCGATTATTCGCATACCTGATGGCTTGGACCCTGATGAATACGTCCAAAAATTTGGTAGTGAGGCTTTTGCACAGTTGGCGCAACATGGCCGCGAAACGATTTTTAGTTTTCAGTTGGATTATTATCGGCGCAAGTTTAATCTTGCCAACGAAAATGATCAGTTGGCTTATGTGGAAACCGTTCTGAAGGAGTTGACCAAGGTTGATTCATTGATTCAACAAGATCATTATTTGACCCAATTGGCTAATGAGTTTCATCTCCAACGAGAAACGCTCCAACAACAGCTTCGAAGTTTGAAGCAAGCAGAAAAAACAACTCGTGTTGCTACCCGCCAGACGCCAACTACAGCTGATTACGCCTACGATGCCCCTCCACCAATGGAATTTGAGGGGGACAGTTACGCTGGGCTATCGCAACCCAATGCCCCACAAACCCCAAGGCGTCCTTTGACTCAAGGAGAGCGAGCAGAACAACAATTGCTCTTTCGGCTATTTGGAGAGCCACGCTTGCTGTATCGTTTGCAAGAAGCAGAGTTGGTTTTTTTACACGAAGATTATCAGGAGATTTACCGTTTATTTACTGAGTTTTATGAAAGTCGGGGAGCCTTTGAAGTCGCCGCCTTTCTCGATTTCCTGGAAGATCAGGAAATCAAAAATAAAGTCATCAATATTGCCACCTTGACGATGCCGGAAGAAAGTACGGAACAGGAAATTCGTGCCCTTCTGCGAGTACTCTACAAAACCAGATTAGCTGATGAAATCAATGAAAAAGTAATTCGGCAGCAAGAAGCTGGGCGAGTAGGTAACACGCAACGGGAACTCGAGTTGGCAGTTGAGATTATAAATTTAAGGAAACAATTGAAGCAAACCGACATTTTTTAAGGGGGGCCTTCTTACACTATGGCTAACGAAGCAAAACAAGACTACGATAAGGCAGTAGCTGCTTTTATCAAAGAAAACAAACCCAAAGGACAAGTGATTTACGACGAATTGTCCAATCAATTGGCCACACCTTATTCACTGGATGCAGATGGCATGGATAAGCTGATTCAAAAAGTAGAAGACGCTGGTATCAGTGTTGTAGATGAAAATGGCGAACCGTCCGTTCACAGTCTCAAAAAAGACGAAAAAAAAGCCGCTGAAGTCAAAAATGAAGATCTCTCCGCACCGACGGGAGTCAAAATCAATGACCCAGTTCGGATGTATTTGAAAGAAATCGGTCGCGTCCAATTGCTGACAGCAGAAGAAGAAGTCGCTTTGGCTTTGAAGATTGAAGAAGGCGATCAAGAAGCAAAACAACGATTAGCTGAAGCAAACTTGCGTCTGGTGGTTTCCATCGCTAAACGGTACGTTGGTCGTGGCATGCAATTCTTGGATTTGATTCAAGAAGGAAATATGGGTTTGATGAAAGCCGTGGAAAAATTTGACTACCGCAAAGGGTTTAAGTTTTCGACTTATGCAACTTGGTGGATTCGCCAAGCCATCACTCGGGCCATCGCTGACCAAGCTCGTACGATTCGGATTCCCGTGCATATGGTGGAAACCATCAACAAATTGATTCGGATCCAACGTCAATTGTTACAAGACTTAGGGCGGGAACCAACACCAGAAGAAATTGGTGCAGAAATGGATCTACCGACTGAAAAAGTTCGGGAAATCTTGAAAATCGCGCAAGAGCCTGTCTCATTGGAAACACCAATTGGGGAAGAAGACGATTCTCACTTAGGGGATTTCATTGAAGACCAAGAAGCTACTAGTCCTGCTGACCATGCGGCTTATGAATTGCTAAAAGAACAATTGGAAGACGTGTTAGACACCTTGACTGATCGGGAAGAAAATGTGCTACGCTTGCGTTTTGGTTTAGATGATGGGCGCACTCGCACCTTAGAAGAAGTCGGAAAAGTTTTCGGCGTGACTCGGGAACGGATTCGTCAGATTGAAGCCAAAGCTCTGCGGAAACTGCGTCACCCATCCCGTTCAAAACAGTTAAAAGATTTCTTAGAATAAACTTTTACAGATTACCGCCACTTTCTACGGAGAGTGGTGGTTTTTTCAATGTTTGACAAATAGCTGGGAAAATATTGCGGGATTTTTGCTACGCTGTGTTAATTTTAAAGAAATCGTAACCTTCCCAATATTGGCGTAGCTAGGATTATGTGATAGATTTACTGTTAGGCAATTGTAATCTTGCTTGGAAATTATGGAAAAGTAAGGAGCAAGTTATTTTGATCAATAAATGTCCACATTGCGGCTTTGAACCCTTGGACGGCAAATTGGTTTGTCCACGGTGCGGCCATGAAATACAAGAAAATATCGCACAAAAACTCCAAGATATTGGCGAAAAGAATCGCAAAACCAATGATTCAGTCGCTTGGTCGGATTTTGCAGACGTCTCTTTGGGTGCCTTGATGTCACAAATGACTCAAAGTGACGAGAAAAATGACGAAAAAGTACCGCCAAAAGAAACGAACACGGAAGAAACGAGCACAGAGGATGCGCCAACCACTAAAGAACAGGACCCACCAAAAACAGCAGTCGCTGCTGATGACGTCTTTGCTGAAAACCCAATTTTGGCCGCCTATATTCGCCAGCATCGGGAAGGGGATGTCGGTGATGGTCCGACTTTAGAGGAGCTAGTAGCAGCCAGTCAAGAAAATACCGCGGAGACCGTTGCAGATCCGACTGACTCAGCTGAAGCAAACCAAGAGCAAAAGTCGACTGCTGATACAGCAGTCGCTGATAATGACGAGTCCAGCGATGTTGAAAATGAAAGCGTTGAAGAGGTATCTGAAGAAGTTGTGACAGCTTTGGATGATGAAGATATCAATGAGCAAACCTCAGCAAAAGCAGAAAACGCCCTTGAGGAGAAGTTAACCTTGGAAGAAGCTGCCCCTGAATTGGCAGATGCGCCGTCTGAAGATACTAGTGAGGAGACCACAGAAGTAGATGGTGATTCCGCTGAAACGACTGCCATTGACCCGGCAGCTGCGTTAACTGGTGATGACGTAACGGAAGCGTCAGGTCTGGCACCTTCTGAAAAAGATTCTGCTCCAACAGAATTTCCCACTATAGTTCCTAATACGGTTGTTGACGAGTCGGATACTGGTGAAGAATTAGCTACCAATCGCGATCAACAGGAAATAGACAGTCAAGCACAGTTATCAGAAGAACAAGGTAGTGATAACCAACCACTTGACGAATTAGAACAAGCGCTTGATGAAGAAGACGTACCTACGACTGCAGAGATGGGTGAAGCTGAAATTGACGAATCAGATACGTTGGATGATCGAGATGTCTCTGAAGCAGCAATGACAGATGACCCTGAGAAGTTTTCTGATGGGAAACAAGAAGACTCCCTCGCTGCAACTGTGACGCCGGCGGCCGCGGTCTCTGGAATAACCGCTGCTGACGACGTTGCTACGTCAGTAGTGGACAATCTGAGTTTGGAAGCAGGAGCAGATCTGGATCCGTTACTAGATTCCACTGAGACGCTTGATTTGGCGACGGATTCAAATGGGGAAGAACCAGCAACTACACCACCGATTTCAGAGCCACAGGAATTGGGCGGTGAGGAATCTAGTTTGGATTTAGAAGGACAAAAAGGCCTAACTGAGGCTGAGCTGGATTCCCTGACAACCGACGAAAGCCAAACTGCCACTGACCTCACGCCAGCAGGCACAGAATCGCTTGATACTGATCCAGTTCCAGATCCTACATTAGCTGATCCAGTCCCCGAAGAATCCCATAATACGCAGGAATACGTCTTAGATCCGGTGACTTACGCTGATGAGACTGAGGAAATGGCTGCTGAACCATCAGTCGAAACGGATACTGCTGTGGAAGATGTAGCTAATCAGGATTCAAACGAACCACGAAAGCCACGTAAAAAATGGCCGATCTTCGTAGCTGCTGCGACGATTGCTTTGATTGGTGGAGGAGGCTATGCTGCTTATCACAATCAACAACAGGCTGCGCAGGCTAAGGTGGAAGCTGCACGGAAAGAAAAAGCTGAGAGCGACGCCATCAAACAATCCTTGGCAGCCTTGTATCAAGATGCTGACCAAGAATTTTTGAAAAAAGGCATTACTGCTGCTGATCTCAGTGCTGTGACCAATCAATTGGAACAGTTCAAAGGGGAAAAGAAAACTTTTGAAAAAGCTTTAACCACCCTCAATGACAAATTCCAATTGCAATCCGAAGTCAATGAGTTGTTTTCTGAGTCAGTGATTGATGGTGATCAACTCAAAGAAAATGTTGCTATTAAATCAGGACCAAAATTGGCGGTTACAGTACCAGAGGAAAAGACAGCTTTTAACCAATTGATGACAAAGGCTGTTGCCAACTACAACCAACAGTTCGAGGCCTTAGCGACTGCTAAAGACGCGGTTGCCCCATTATTAAAAGATGGGCAAGCCATCGCCAAACCTGCGGAAGCCGATTTCAAAGAAGCCCAAAAACTTGTGTCGGCTTTAGTTGATAGTGGGGACAAACAGGCACTTCTGACACAACTGGGTTTGGTCCAGAGGAAAATTGCTGAAAACCAAGCAGCTGCTAAAAAGGCGCAAGCCGAAGCTGCGGAGGCTACCAAAAAAGCTGCTGCTGAGAAAGCCGCTGCGGAGGCTGCAGCCAAAGCCGAAGCTGAAAAAGCAGCCAATGCTACTCAAGAAAATAACTCAGCTGAGGGTACCGATAATCAAGGAAGCTCATTGCCAGCAGATGCTTCGGCAAATATGCAACCCAACAGCGATAACCGGCCGATTTTAGATAGCGTGGCCGCGGATATTGCCGATAGTGAAAATCCAGCGTGGACCTGGGCACCTGGTGTAAAAGCCGATGTCTTAGCTACTTGTATTGAACGAGGGTATATCGTTGAAGGTGGCTACACTTTAGAACCCGTGCGTATCGAAAATGGGGAAGGCTACTACAATCTATATGCGACCAATAATCAAGCCTCACTAACTAAAGGAATGACTGATAACGATCTCCCACTCTACTTGGTGACAATTAATTGTAAAACGGGCTATTTTCGAGGAAACGGGAATGATCACACCGTCCGCTAAAAGCCAGAAATGATTTTTAGAAAAATTCTGAAAAATTCTTGTTCGCCCCTCTTTTTTTCGATATGATGTTTTCAATCGATAAAAAGGGGGGGCATTGTTTTGGAAATAGGAAATAGGCGTTACCAAACTTTTCGTGAAGGAATCCAAGCGTGTGTGCCCACAATGCTGGGGTATTTAGGGATTGGTTTTGCTGCTGGCGTAGTGGAAAAAGGGGTGGGGATGTCACTTCTGGAAATTTTACTGGTTTCAATGTTGGTTTATGCTGGTAGTGGGCAGTTTATTATTTGTGGTTTGCTTGCCATCGGTGCACCAACTTCCTCGATTATTTTTACGGTTTTCTTGGTAAACTTGCGCCATTTTTTGATGAGTTTATCGGTAACCCCTTATTTTCGTGGCAACTCGTTGCTGAGTAATATCGGTCTTGGTACGTTACTCACAGATGAATCTTATGGTGTTTTGACGACAGCGTTGCAAGAAGGGCGGACTGTCACTTCTGCTTGGACCCACGGCTTGAATGTCGCAGCTTATCTGACTTGGATTGTGGCGAATTTATTAGGGGGACTTTTAGGTCAGTTTATTCCTAACCCTGAAAGATTTGGCTTAGATTTTGCCTTGACGGCGATGTTTTTAGGGTTGTGGTTGTTTCAAGTTGAATTACCTCTTAAAAAACGCACCCGGCAAAGCCTGAAAGTCTTGGGAGCGGTGATTGTATCATTACTGGTTTTGATGCGCCTAGCGACGGGAGAGTTAGCCGTTATTGGCGCGACCTTGATCGGTTGTCTTGTGGGAACGCTAACCGCAGAAAAGGCGGTGACTGTATGACTTCCAGTAGTTTTCTTTTTTTAGTTATTGGCTGTGCCTTGGTAACGTGGCTGCCCCGAATTTTACCTTTTACAGTAGCTCATAAATTGGTTTTCCCGGAAAAAGTGAACGTATTTTTAAGTTATTTACCATTGTGTATTTTGACGGCGCTGTTGATCCAAAGTTTGCTGAATTTTCGGCAAGGACAGTGGCCCACCATCAAATTACCCGAATTAGTAGCATGTTTGCCTGCTTTAGTGGTAGGCTATTATACGAAAGACCTCATGAAAATCGTCATCGTAGGCATTATTGGAATTGCCTTGTTGCGATTCCTGCTGGGAGTCTTGTAATCAGACGGGGAGAATCCCCATGGAGGAACGACTATGAATGAATTATTAGCCAATGTATTTAGTGGGTTAATCACTGATGAAAATGATAGCCATTATTTCGTCCAAAAAAATGGCTTTACTTTTCGCTTAGCAAAAACTGAAGGGGAACATCAGCTAGGAGAGGCGGTCGAAGGTTTTGGTTATGTAAACCAAAAGCAGGAGTTAGCCTTCACCACGGTGATTCCCAAAAGCCGTATTGGTCACTATGCCTTTGCCGAGGTGAAAGAAACACGCCGGGATTTGGGGGCTTTTGTGGATATTGGTTTGCCTGACAAAGACATCGCTGTTTCGTTGGATGAACTGCCGACGATGCGGGAACTATGGCCTAAAAAAGGCGATCGATTGATGGTTTCATTACGAGTGGATCAAAAAGATCGCATCTGGGGAACGCTGGCAGATGAGAAAATTTTTCGTTCTCTCAGTCGTCATGGTGTTGACGAACAAAAAAATAAAGATATTACCGGGACGGTTTTCCGCTTGAAATTAGCTGGAACGTATCTGCTGACAGATGATTTTTACATTGCTTTTGTACATCCTTCTGAGCGATATATGGAGCCTCGTTTAGGAGAACAGGTGAAAGGCCGTGTGATCGGTATTCGACCAGATGGGGTATTAAATGCTTCCTTAAAACCTCGGGCCCATGAAGTAATCAATGACGATGCGGAAATGCTGCTTGTTTATCTGGAACGTTCCGCTGAGCATAAAATGCCCTATACGGATAAGTCAGATCCAGAAGCTATCAAAAAAATGTTTGGTATTAGTAAAGGTCAGTTCAAACGAGCTATCGGACATTTACTGAAAGAAAAACGCATCAAGCAAGAAGATGGCTATACTTATCTCATACCTAAATGAGAATGACTTGTCTTATTGACAAAAAGACTTTATAATAAGTTTAATCTAACAAGTATGATCGTTGTTCTTAATTGTATTTATTATAAAGTAGTCATGAGGAGAGCCAAAACATGAACGCAAATGGTACATTATTAAAAGTGAAGAAGCAGCTCCATGAAGCGGGGTTTAAATTGACTCCGCAACGAGAAGCCACTTTATTGGTTTTACTAGAAAATGAAAAGGACCATCTATCCGCCGAAGAAGTCTTCTTTTTTGTCAAACGGAAAAGTCCAGAAATCGGGTTGGCTACGGTTTACCGTACGTTGGAAATTTTGACGGACCTTCGTGTGGTGGACAAGGTGAGTTTTAATGACGGGGTTGCCCGTTATGACCTCCGCAAAGAAGGTGCCAAACATTTCCATCATCACCTGCTCTGCTTGGAATGTGGCAATATTGAGGAGATAGAGGATGATTTATTAGGTGAAGTCGAAGCGGTCGTAGAAAGTCGCTATCACTTTATCGTCAAAGATCATCGTCTGACCTTTCATGGTATTTGTAGCAATTGCCAGGCAAAGCACGAATAAGCAAGCAAAACCTACTTTAAAGTCAAATATTCTTGAAATCTTGGCAATATGTTGTCTAAAAAGGCGAACCATGTAATTTGGTTCGCCTTTTCAAATAGATTGGTGGGTCAAAGTTGGAGTATAAAATCGGGCTGTAAGTAAAGGTGGATCAGGTCATGTCCAATCGTTGCTTTAAGCATTCTTTAAGGTCAGCTTCACCACGACTTCGCAGCGAGCCGTTTGAGGAAACATATCTACGGATTGTAAATAGTGAACATCATAGACAGTAGCTAGTTCCACCAAATCCCGGGCCAGGGTGGAGACGTTGCAAGAGATGTAAACAAGTTTTTTTGCGGGATAGCGTTTAAGCGCTTGGCGAAGTTTGACATCTAGTCCTGTCCGTGGGGGATCGACTACGATGGCATCTGGTCGGAAACCTTCTTGAAGCCATTTTGGTAGTAATTCTTCGGCAGTGCCTACTTCATAGCGAGTATTGCTAAAACCCATTTGTGCGGCGTTATTTTTAGCATCAGTAATCGCCGCGGGGATGACGTCCATTCCCCGGACTTCTTTGGCTTTTTGGGCCATGCTTAAACCGATAGTCCCAACCCCACAATAGGCGTCAACTAAGGTTTCTTGGTCTTGCAAGTCCAAGGCTTTAGCTGCTTCACCGTATAAAACAGTCGTTTGGATAGGGTTTAATTGAAAGAAGGCCCGAGCAGATAAATCAAAGCGCAACTCTGCCAATTCTTCTGAAATCGCTTCTTTCCCCCAAAGCAAGTAGGTTTCTTCTCCCATTACCAAAGATGTTTTACGACTTTGAACGTTTTGCATGATTGAGACCACTTGTGGGAGCCGTTCAGTGATTTCACGAAGCAAGGTATTTTTTTGTGGAAGTTTATTGGTGACCGTGACGAAAACCACCTGAAGTTCACCTGTCGCGAGTCCGGAACGCACCACCAAGGTTTTCAAAATACCACTATTTTTCTTTTCGTTAAAAATCGGCAGTTGGTACTTGTTTAACAGACGCACTAACGTATTGATTGCTTCTTGAGTATCGGGAAGTTGGACAGGACAAGCGTCAATAGCTACTAAACGATGACTATCACCTTCATAAAGACCGGCGACGATTTTTTTGAGATGGTCATCATAACGTAGTTGAAATTGGGCTTTGTTACGGTAGTGCCAAGGATCTGTCATGCCAATTGTGGGCAGTAGTTGGTATTCTTGCCAGCCGGCGGGTTTGAATTTACTTAACGCCTGCCACAGGAGATCTTTTTTGAAAGTTAACTGCGCGGGATAAGCCAAATGCTGCAATTGGCAGCCACCACAGCGTTCGTAAAAGGGACAGGGTGGGGTGATGCGTTGAGGGCTGGCTTTTATCACTTGCTGGAGTTTAGCTTGAGCGTATTTGGCTTCAGTAGTTGTAATCGTTACTTGGACTTCTTCATTGGGTAAGGCACCAGGGATAAAAATAGCCAAACGACGGTAATAGGCAATTCCCTCGCCATTGATACCGAGGCGTTTGACTTTCAGTTTAAGCGTTTGTCCTGGTTTTACAATAGTTTGTGACATAGGTAGCCTCTTTTCTGAAAAGTAGCCGGAGTTTATCCCGGACTTTTGCGTTCTGCTTCCTAATTTTAACACATCTTTCCGGAGAAAATCGGTTTTTTGTGGTAAACTGGAATGTACGTTCCCCCTAATGAAACCACAGCGAAGAAGAGGAGAATGAGTGAAATGATTACAGTAAACGGAATTGCTAAAGCAAAAGGTGGCTTGTATCAGGTCAAATTTTCCAATCAGGAGAAGTTGGTGGTCTCAGAGGATCAGTTAGTCAGGCACCGCTTATTAAAGGGGATGACGCTTGAGGAAGATGAATTTGCCGAAATCAAAAAGAGTACCTGCTATGATTTGGGACTACAAGAGGCCTATCGTTATATTAGTTACCAGTTACGATCAGAAAAAGAAGTGGGGCAATTTTTAAAGGATAAAGAAATTCCTTATGAAGCTAGCCAAAAAATTATCAATCAATTAAAAGAACTCCATTTGGTGGATGATTTGGTCTTTGCAGAAAGCTACGTGCGCACTCAGATACGGCTTTCAGATAAAGGTCCGCGCAATCTCAAGCAACAACTGAATAAAAAAGGCATTGCCGAAGAAATAACTCTCACAGCCTTATCATTGTATCAAGACGAAGACCAAGGAGCGGTGGCTTTACGGACTGCTGAAAAGGCTCTACGGAAAATCCACGGGAAAAGTTTTAAAGAAACCCAGCAAAAAATTCGGCAAACGTTGATGCAAAAAGGCTTTGAACAAACCACTATCGATTGGGTGATGGGGGAGCTCTCTTTAGAGAAAGAAACCGCAGCAGAAACTGAGGCCCTGACTCGTGAAGGGGATAAAGTTTGGCGTCGTCACCAACGGAAACCGTTGCGGGAACGCAAACAAAAAGTCAAGCAAAGTCTCTATCAAAAGGGGTTTGATTTGGACGCAATTCAACAATATCTTGAAATAAAGGAAGTAGAAGATGAAGAATGAGCCATGGAATGAACTCTCACCGGTAGTTATCCAGCAGTTGCAAGAAGAATTCTTAGATTGGTACGACCGACACAAACGAAATTTACCGTGGCGTGTCAATACCGATCCTTATCGCGTATGGATTTCTGAAATTATGCTACAGCAGACGCGAGTAGATACGGTAATTGATTATTATTACCGCTTTATGACCCTTTTTCCAACAATCGTTGACTTGGCTACGGCGGAGGAAGCGGAATTGTTAAAGGTTTGGGAAGGTTTGGGCTATTATTCTCGAGCTCGTAATTTGCAAGCAGCGGCGCAACAGATTGTCACCGACTACGCTGGGAAAATGCCCGGGACGCCGGAAGCCATTGCTAGCTTAAAGGGGATCGGGCCCTACACCACAGGGGCGATTGCTAGTATTTCTTTTGGACTTCCTGAACCAGCCATCGATGGGAATGTCATGCGGGTAGTCAGCCGCTTGTTTGAAATCACTGATGATATCGCAAAAGCAAGTTCTCGAAAAGTCTTTGATGCAGCCATGCGCAAGATTATTTCTCATGATGCCCCAGGAGACTTCAATCAGGCGATGATGGATTTGGGTTCAAGTATCTGTACACCCAAAAATCCCCAATGTCCTAAATGTCCGTTAAAAAACTTTTGTCAGTCTTTTCAACAAGACCAAGTAGCCAACTATCCTGTAAAAACGAAAAAACAACCACCAAAACCCCTGTATTATCTCGCTATAGCTATTGAAAATGAAGAGCATGAGTTTTTATTGGTGCAACGACCGGCAACGGGATTGTTAGCGAAAATGTGGACTTTTCCTTTAATTGAAGTAACCCAAGAGGAATATCAGCACTATAAAAAAGCTTTTAAAAGTCTGCAAGCGACACGAGAAGAGCAGTTGGAGTTGCTGGTGGCTGAGGAGCCAGATAACTACGAGGGGTCACCAGTCGCAGCCTACTTACCCGACACCGTCGTTTGGCAAAAACGTCATTTAGGTGAAATTACCCACGTTTTTAGCCACTTGAAATGGCACGTTTTATTATTTTATGGACGAGCCAAAGATTGCGAACTTTCCCTTGTTTCTGAAGCAGACTGGGTGGCAGAAGCAGATTTCTCCCAGCGAGTTTTCCCGAAACCTCAACAAAAATTGGTGGCCCTTCTTGATAAAAATTTCGGAGCCAACAAAGATTCCTAGTCAATCCTAGCTTTTATTGATATAATATTTTCGATGCTGGGTTTATGACACACCACTCTAGATATTTTTTGCTGTTATTTCGCTAGATTTTCTTTGTTGCTACTTGTCGTCCAAAGCTCGAAAACTGAGATAATCTGACCAAATGCTAGCTAGGTATCTACTTTGGCAGTAGTCACAATCCTCAATTGATAAGCAATCATGCTTGCGAGGGAAGGGTAATTATGCGAATTCCGAAAGAAGGCGAGTTTGTAACGATTCAAAGTTACAAACACGATGGCAATTTGCATCGAACGTGGCGTGATACTATGGTATTGAAAACTAGTGAATACTCAATGATCGGCGTTAACGACCACACGTTGGTGACCGAGTCTGATGGCCGACGTTGGGTGACACGAGAACCAGCAATAGTCTATTTCCATAAAGAATGCTGGTTCAATGTGATAGCGATGATCAGAGAGAAAGGGGTTTCCTATTATTGCAATCTAGCCTCACCTTTTTTGTTAGATGAAGAAGCTTTGAAGTACATTGATTATGATTTGGATATCAAAGTTTTTCCAGATGGTGAGAAACGGTTGCTAGATGTGGATGAGTATGAATTGCATTCAAAAATCATGCATTATCCTAAAGACATCGACTTTATTTTGAAAGAAAATGTCAAGATTCTAGTGGATTGGATTAATAATGGTAAAGGACCGTTTTCTGAGGGCTATATCGATATCTGGTATGATCGCTACAAGCAATTGTCACAAAAATGAAGAGAAAAACCGTTGCACAAGGAATGCAGCGGTTTTTTTCCACCTTAAAGTAGGAGTGTACATAGATATTCAGATGAAACTTAAGGCGTTTTTAAGATAAATCAGGTAGAATTGATGATGATAAAGCAAAGGAATAGTGAGACGTATGAAAAATAAATGGTTATGGCTAGCCGCATTGGCAGCGCTGGCCACCGGTATCGTTGTCGCCGGGATGAAAATGCAAGATCAAGCACCAGAAGTCACCCCTGAGACTTCTACCACCAATAGTGACCTTCAGACAACCACCACTTCCGAGACAAAAGAACGAGGGGTTGCTGAAGAAAAAATGGTGGAAGTTTATGTCGATCCAGCCTTATATGATACGAGTAGTACGGAAGAAACGCCCTATGATTATGTTTCGGTTCGGGAAAAAGCGGATACTGAAAGTGAAGTCTTAACCAAACTTCATAGGGGGGAGTGGGCCACCTATTTAGGGACAGAAGGGGATTATGTCAAAGTACGGGCAGATTCTGGGAAGGAAGGGTATATCCCTAAAGCCAATACCAATGAAGTGCAGACAATTCAACGTTTGGAAAAAGCCACCGACGTCAGTCAATTGTCGGTCGTCTTAGATGCTGGTCACGGCGGGATCGATAGTGGCGCTGAGAGTTTGGATGGTAATGTCTACGAAAAAGATTTGACGCTAAATACCGTCAAAGTCGTTGGTAAGTTGCTTGAAGAAAATGGTGTGGCGGTCACTTATACAAGAACCGACGATACCTTGCTCTCTTTGGAAAACGTAAATAAGCTTTCGCTGAAGACAAATCCAGATATTTTTATCAGTATTCACTACGATAATTATGATTATCCCAATCAAGCCCATGGATTTACCACTTATTATTACTACCGGAATGGTCAAAAACTGGGAAATCTGGTATCACAACAGTTAGCAGCTAGTCTGCCTTTAACAAACAATGATGTACGTTTTGGCAATTACTATGTCATTCGTCAGACCTATATTCCTACCAGCTTGTTGTTAGAATTAGGCTATGTCAATAGTGACCATGATTTATCGGAAATTACCAAAGAGGATTATCCCGAGAAAGTTGCTCAGGGGCTTTTGAAGGCTTTGGAACAATATGTCGCAGAATAAAACAATCGTCAAAAGCAGCTGGGTCCGGCGCTGCTTTCGACGATTGTTTTTTAATAGACTAAGGTATAAGTTTTAATCGATATGAAATCTCATTTTACCAAGGTTTATAGAGAAGTTCATCTGATTTTTTCGATGACACAAGAATGGTGAAATTTGGCTCCGTAGAAATTGAAATAGCTGTAGCTGGACCGGGAAATGTCAAACGTAAACCGGATTTGTCCTTGCAAGTTCATCTAAGTAGAAATCGCTAAGATGAACTTGCAAAATACAACTGTTCTTTGGTTGGCATTTACCGGTCCGATTACCACCTGAGGGATTCTCCAGAAGCAAGGCTGCTCGGTTTTCTTACTTGCTAAAGCCTCTTTTTCATAGCAATATGTTGGATGCCAGCGTCGAGAAAGGTTTTGCCGTAGGGGAGATAGCCCGCTTTTTGATAAAAGGCTTCGGCGGTTAACTGCGCCCCTAGGAAAATTTCGGTAAAATGCTGTTCTTTGGCAAAGGTTTCTGCGGCTTGGATAACTTTTAGCCCCAGTCCTTTCCCCCGACTAGTTTTTACGACGGCCATACGTTGTAGTTTGATTTTGTGATCCGCTAAAGGCAGGAGGCGGGCGGTGGCCAAGGGTTGTCCGTCTTCATAGAGGACGAAGTGGATGGCGTAGGCTTCATCTTTGTCAATCTCGCGGTTTAACGGGACGCCTTGTTCTTGTACAAAAACTTGGTGACGAATCTTCACGGCGTCTAAGTAAATATCGCTCATGGTATCCTTCGTGTGAACTATAACCATTATGGAAATCACTCCTTATAAAATATAAATTTTCTTAAGAAATAAGTTAGCTAGCTGATTCTGACCGTTTATTATCGCAATGTTTTTTTCTGTCATAGCTTTTATTAGTAGGAAAGGCTTTTCTCTAGTATACCTTATGACCCTTGGATTGCGCTGTTTTTTTATTTGTCTTAGGGTTATTCTTTTTGGGCGATTTTTGGTATGATGGAGCCATGATAAAAGCTAAGTAGTAGGGCGTTCTCGACTTATGGCTGATTGTCGTCTAGATTGAGAGGAGTTGTGCCTTTGTTTGAGAAACTGAAAAATTCTAAGTTACTCTTTTGGTCGGTAGAGTTGTTGGTTGTAGCCACCTTGATTTTGGTTTCCACCAAGATTGGGTTTATCTTCCAACCAGTGGTGACCTTTTTTACCACGTTATTTGCACCAGTACTGATCGCAGGGTTCTTGTATTATTTACTGAATCCAGTGGTGAACCTATTGACAAAACTTACCAAAATGAAACGTATTTTAGCAATTGCCATTGTTTTGTTACTGCTATTAGGTATTATTATTTGGACGATTTTAGCAGTGATTCCAAGCTTGGTGAACCAGCTGACCTCTTTGGCAGAAAGTATGCCAAGCTTTGTTAAAGCGGTGAGAAATTGGGCACTCGATTTAGCTAAAAATCCAATCTTCAATGACGTGGACATTGAAAAGCAAATTGATAAGCTGAATATCTCCTATGGTGGTTTGATTCAACAATTTATCAATGGTTTATCCACCAGTTTAGGTTCGATTGTTGGTGGTATTGCTTCGACAGCGATGTTAGTGGTGACGGTTCCTTTTATCTTATTCTATATGCTAAAAGACGGTCATCGCCTAGTGCCAAATGTTCAACGCTTTTTCCCGGAGAATCGCCGAACGCAGATTGTAGAATTGCTAGCCGAAATGAACAAAACCTTATCCAACTATATCAGTGGACAGGCGATTGAGTGTATTTTCGTAGCCACTGGGACCTTCATTGGCTATCTGCTGATCGGTTTGGATTATGCTTTTCTTTTTGGAATGCTTGCTGGAGTGACCAACCTAATCCCTTATTTAGGACCTTATCTTGGTTTGCTACCTGCTGTGGCGGTATCAATTTTCCATTCACCTGTTCAAGCATTGTTGTGCTGTGTGGTGGTATTAGTAGTGCAACAGATTGATGGCAATATTATCTATCCAAATGTCATCGGGAAATCACTACAGATTCATCCTTTGACGATTATTTTGATTTTGTTGGTAGCCGGAAATATTGCTGGTCTGCTAGGAATCTTTTTAGGTGTTCCTTTTTATGCCATCTGCCGGACAATCGTGATTTTCTTGGCGCGTATAGTCAGAGATGACAAATCTAAGCAAAAGCAATCCTTGTTGACAGATAAAAATAGCTAGGTGTAGCAATTTATTTTTATTGCAAAGAAAAACGCTTTATGATACGCTTTTAACGTGGATTTATCCACGTTTTTTTCTACTTAAAACTAATTTTCAACATGAAAGAGAGAGAGTGCCATTATGAATGCTGACCCCGAGAGTCAGTCGCTTTTTGTACAGATACTGTTGTTGATCGTCTTGACTTTGATCAATGCCTTTCTGGCTGCATCCGAGATTGCTGTCGTCACCGTCAACAAAAATAGGATCGAACAAAAAGCAGAAGAAGGGGATACTAAATCCCAAAAATTATTAAAGATATTGCAAGAACCCACAAACTTTTTATCAACGATTCAAGTGGGGATTACTTTAGTCAATATCTTGTCAGGGGCTTCTTTAGCAGATACCCTGTCTAGTCGGCTAGCACCTGTATTTGGAAATTCCGCGGCTGCCAAAAGTATCGCAAGTATTGTCGTCTTGGCGATTTTGACCTATGTTTCGATTGTTTTTGGTGAGTTATATCCAAAACGAATCGCCATGAATAAATCCGAAGAAGTGGCTAAATTTAGCTCTGGAATCATTCGGGCTATCGGGATAATTGCGAAGCCTTTTGTTTGGTTACTTTCGGCTTCTACGAGTTTATTGGCGCGGATTACACCGATGGAATTTGACGATGAAGATACCAAGATGACCCGCGACGAGATGCGCTACATGTTGGAAACAGAAGGGGTCTTTGAAGAGGATGAACTGGAAATGCTTCAGGGAATCTTTGCCTTGGATACCAAAGTAGCCCGCGAAGTCATGGTTCCCCGCACAGATGCTTTCATGGTGGATATCAATGATCCAGTACACGAGATTCTCAGCGGGATTTTAGCTGAAAACTATTCACGAATTCCGGTGTACAACGATGATAAAGACAAAGTAGTAGGGGTTTTGCACACCAAAACACTTTTGAAAGCTTCTTTCAAAGATGGTTTTGACAATTTGCAGATCAAAGAATTGCTGCAAGAGCCGTTGTTTGTTCCAGAAACTGTTTTTATTGATGACCTACTGTACGAATTGAAGAAAACGCAAAACCAGATGGCTATCTTGTTAGATGAATATGGTGGCGTGGTTGGTTTGGTAACCTTAGAGGACTTGTTGGAAGAAATCGTTGGTGAAATCGATGATGAGTCTGACGAAGTCGAAACCCTCTATGAAAAAGTTGCCGACCACGAATATATTATTCAAGGGCGGATGTTGATCGACGAATTTAACGAAGCCTTTGGGACCAATCTGCACATGAGTGATGTGGATACGATGGCGGGGTATTTAATTACCGCGTTGGGGACTATCCCAGATGCTGATGAAGTGCTGTCTTTTGATGTCGACAACGTGACCTTGATTTCTGAGGAGTTGGAAGGTTCTCGGGTGTTGAAAATCCGGGTCGTCTTTCATGACCCAGAGGATATTGACGTCGAACCGGAAGAAGAACGGCGCCATTTCCGTAAAGATTTTGAAGAGGATGAACCTCGCAGATGAGCAGCTGGCGACCGGGATTTACGGCGCCGAAAACGATTGTTATCTGAAACGTAACTCGAAAGAATCCACCGATTGCTAGTCGGTGGGTTCTTTTTATCTGTGGTAATTGTGGAGAAAAATGAGGTTTCACCTAGCGATTTTGGACGTAGTGCTTTTGGTTTACGAATGATTGACCAAAAAATAAGGCCCGCCAGCTTACTTATACTACAAAACGAAATCAATGTTTTCACAATATCCAAAATCAGGTTTTACCTAAGAAAAACTTGAAAAATCCGGGGAAAGAAGATTTCTACTATCGTAATTCTTGGTTATTTGCTATGATAGTAAAGCGAAAGTTGAGGGATTGCTATGGAAGAGCAAATCGTGGATTACCTTCATTATTTACTAATTGAGCGGGGACTGTCGAAAAACACTCGCGAAAGTTACCGACGAGATTTGCATCAATATTTAGCTTATCTACAAAAAGAACAGGTCAACTCCTGGCAAGAGGTTGATCGTTTTATGATTCTAAGTTTTTTGCAGTCCTTACAAAAAGCGGGCAAGTCTTCAGCGACCCTGGCTCGGATGATTTCTAGTTTGCGTCGCTTTCATCAGTTTTTGCGACAAGAACGTTATACAGAGCATGATCCGATGCAACACATTGAAACACCGAAGAAGCAACAGCGGTTACCAGATACCTTGAGCTTGGCGGAAGTGGAACGCTTGATTGAAACACCGGATACCAAAGAACTCTTGGGTTTGCGGGATCGGGCGATTTTAGAAGTCATGTATGCCACTGGCTTGCGGGTGAGTGAGTTGATCGGTTTGAAACTCAAGGATCTCCATTTAAGTATTGGGTTATTGCAAACTCTAGGTAAGGGGGACAAAGAGCGCATCGTCCCTTTAGGAGATTATGCGATTAAGTGGGTGCAACGCTATCTGGAAGAAGCACGACCTCAGCTGACTGCCAAGCATCCTGAAGAGGAACATCTCTTTGTTAATCATCATGGCACCGGTTTGTCGCGACAAGGCATTTGGAAAAATTTGAAGCAAATCGTGCGCCAAGCGGGAATCCATAAAACAGTGACCCCCCATACGTTACGCCATAGTTTTGCGACCCATTTGTTGGAAAATGGGGCCGATTTGCGGACCGTTCAGGAGTTGTTGGGGCATGCTGATATTTCCACCACTCAGATCTATACCCATATCACCAAAAAACGGATGACGGATGTCTACAAAGAATACTTCCCTCGTGCGTAAAGACGGCGCTAGAAAGGAAACGGATCATGGAAGAGATCAAGATTAAATTGGATGTTTTTGAGGGTCCGTTAGACCTTTTGTTGCATCTGATTCAAAAACTGGAAATCGATATTTATGATATTCCGATTGCTGCAGTTACCGAGCAATACATGGGCTATATCCATGCCATGACTACGTTAGAATTAGAAGTCGCTGGGGAATACTTAGTGATGGCGGCTACTTTGATGGCAATCAAGTCACAAATGCTCTTACCGAAACAAGAGTTTGCCCCAGAGGCTGAGGAATATGAAGAAGATCCCCGTGATGCTCTGGTGACCCAACTGTTGGAATATCGTAAATTTAAATATGCGGCTGAATTGCTTTCGGAAAAAGAAGAGGAACGAAGTCAGTACTATACGAAAGAGCCGATGGATGTGGATGACTACAAGGAAGAAAATCCCCTGTTACCAGCTCATCAAATAACCACTATCGATTTATTTTTGGCCTTTCATCAAATGTTGGAAAAACGCAAAAAACGCCAAATAGTGGAAACGACGATTGCTTCTGATGAAAACACTATCGAAGAAAAGATGGCAGAAATTCAAGCATCACTGGGCCAGCTGACGTCGAAAACGGGTCGCAGTCTTAGTTCGTATTTTTTGACCTACTCCAGATCAGAAATCGTCACCACCTTTATGGCCTTGTTGGAATTGATGAAAAACCGCCAGTTACAGGTGGTCCAAACCGAAAATTATGGTGAAATTATGCTTTACCCTATAGAAAAGGAAAATCAAAATGAACAAAAAGAGTGAACTAGAAGCGCTACTGTTTGTGGTAGGCGATGAAGGCATTGGCTTGGAAGAGCTGAGTTTTTTGTTGAATACTAAAACGGCTGGTGTTTATGATTTAATTCAAGAACTACAAAAGGATTATCAGGAAAGCCCGACTTCAGCTTTGAATATTTTAGAGGTGGGGAACCATTTTGTATTGACGACAAAGCGGGAATTTGCTCCGTTACTAAAAAAATACGCCCAATCCCCGTTAGCCAATCGTCTGTCACAAGCGGCATTAGAAACTTTATCGATTATTGCTTACAAACAACCAATTACTCGCATTGAGGTGGATGAAATCCGTGGGGTCCAATCTTCTGGTTCGGTGCAAAAATTGGTAGCTCGTCAATTGATAGAAGAAAAAGGGCGGGTAGATGGGCCTGGTCGGGCGATTTTGTATGGGACGACGCCCTACTTTATGGATTATTTCGGATTAAAGGATTTGCAGGAGTTACCAGATATTCAAGCGATGGAATCAGAACTGGATGAAGAAATGCCCTTGGATCTTTTCTTCGACCGTTATCAAGAGGAATTGGCTGAAGCTGATGCTGCCTCTGAGCTTTACCAAGATCAAAAGCGCCAAGCCGATGAGTCAGAAACTTCAGAAGATGAAGTCGCATCTAGTGCATCACCAACTTTTTCGGATATACAACCAAAAGAAACCGATGATGAAGAAGATCACGAGTTGATGGGTTTTAACCTCCCATCAGGAAATGAGGAAAACTAATGGAAAGATTGCAAAAAGTAATCGCCCATGCCGGGATTGCCTCCCGTCGGAAAGCAGAAGAATTGATTTTAGCTGGACGTGTCAAGGTCAATGGTGTCACCGTGAAAGAACTTGGTGCCAAAGCCGGTCCTAAAGATCGCGTCGAAGTGGACGATGTGCCGATTTATCAAGAAGAGCCGGTTTATTTTGTCTTGTATAAACCTCGTGGGGTCATCTCGGCAGTGACTGATGACAAAGGTCGCAAAACCGTAGTGGATTATTTCACTGATGTACCTGAACGGATTTATCCTGTTGGTCGTTTGGATTACGATACTTCGGGCTTATTGTTATTAACCAATGATGGTGCCTTTGCCCAACGCTTGACGCACCCTAAGCACGAGGTGGATAAAGTCTATGTGGCTAAAGTCAAAGGCATTGCCGATCAAAAAAACCTCTATCCATTAACAAAAGGCATGCGGATTGAAGGCCATCGTTTGGCGCCGGCTCGCTATGAGATTCTTTCGACTGATAAAGTAGCTCAAACAAGTATTGTCTCGTTGACGATTCATGAAGGGCGTAATCATCAAGTGAAAAATATGTTTCAAGCAATCGGCTTACCGGTTCAAAAATTGAAACGGGAAAAATATGGGGAGTTGACTTTAGCTGGCTTGCGGCCTGGCGAATTCCGTCAATTAAGTCGCAAAGAAATCACTTCTCTGTTACAACAGTCGAAGTAAGTAAAACAAAGACCTTGCATTAGTGGAAGGATTCGGTATAATAAGCTTGTACAACTTAATAAAGGTTCGTCTTCAGGGGCAGGGTGAAATTCCCGACCGGTGGTATAGTCCACGACCCGTCGTACTACGGCGGTTGAATCGGTGCAATTCCGATACCGACAGTAAAGTCTGGATAAAGAAGATAGAGCTTATTTGCGCGCACGATTGCCAGATGACTCTAACTCTGTTTTCCCCTGGAAAGCAGAGTTTTTTGTGTCTTTTTTAACAAGAAGGTTTCGGAATATCTCTTTTAAAAGACAGGAGTCCCGCGGGATTTGGCAAACGGCAGCAAAGAGGTTCGTTTGAAGATGGATCCTTTACCACTAACGAGGAAGCCTAACTGGTTTCCCGACACAAGAGGAGAGGATTTCTAGATGAAGAACACCAAAGTTCAAAAAATGATTGTCATTGCGATGTTCGCAGCAATCGGAGTTGTTTTACAGTTTTTAGCATTTCCACTATTTCCAGCTTTCAGTTTTTTAAAAATCGATTTTAGTGATACACCGGTCTTGATGAGTATGTTTATCTTTGGACCAGGCGCCGGGGTGATTACCGCCTTGATTCGATCCAGTCTACATTTGTTACTAAGTGGCTTAGAACCCACCAATATTGTCGGGGATGTAGCCAGTTTCTTAGCAACCACCATCTTCACTTTGCCGATGTATTATTTCTTCAATCGCGGGGCCAGTAAAATGAAAAATAAAGCCCTTGGTTTAGTCACTGGGATTGGTGCCATGACGATTTTCATGAGTGTTGCCAATTACTTTGTGATTACTCCGTTGTATTTGCAATTTTACGGAGTGACGGCAGATCAAATGCTGGGTGTTACCATGGCAAAATATATTGCTGTCGGTATCGTACCCTTTAACTTGATCAAAGGTGCCATCGTTAGTGCGGTCTTTATGGCCTTGTACATGAAACTCTTGCCTTGGCTTTCCAAAAAGCAACGGGAACGCCGTCGCCATATTGCTTAATTTAAACCAGATTAGCTCCTACTGTAACGCTACAGTAGGGGCCTTTTTATTGTAGTAAAGGATGAAAATAACTCTAAAGTCTCAGTGGAAACACCAGTGAGGCCAAAGCAGGCTCATCGATTGCGGGCAATGTTTTTTCGAATAGTGAAAGCTATGATAGTTCTAGACAAAGTGGCGAATGTCGGCTACGATAAATGAAGCAATCAGTTATTGGTCATAAAGAGCGGGAACGTATTTTATGACATTTTTACTGAAAAAATTCGTTATCAAGGAGCAAGATCATGACATTTATTAAAGAAGAACATCGACAACAAGCAGTCGCAGCTTTGTCTCATATTGTAGCAATTCCCTCAGTGCTGGATGAAACAGATAGTCACCCAGGCCAACCCTTTGGCGCTGGGTGTTTAAAAGCTTTAGAAGAAACTTTGGCAATCTGTCAAAAACTAGGGTTTCGGACATTTCAAGATCCAGAGGGGTATTATGGCTATGCCGAAGTTGGTGCTGGGACAGAGTTGTTTGGCATTTTATGTCACTTGGATGTGGTGCCAGCAGAAGGACAAGAAGGCTGGTTGACAAATCCATTTGAGCCGGTGATTCAAGATGGTAAGATTATTGCGCGGGGAGTCCAAGACGACAAAGGACCAACGATGGCAGCTTTGTTTGGGGTAAAAGCCTTGATGGATGCCGGTGTTGAGTTTAATCAACGAGTAAGGTTTATTTTTGGGACGGATGAGGAAAATCTTTGGCGTTGTATTAATCGTTACAACGAAAAAGAAGAAATGATCACCGCCGGCTTTGCGCCAGACTCGAAATTCCCCCTGACCTTTGCAGAAAAAGGGTTATTGCAAGTCTATTTGACGGGAGCTGGTAGTAACGAGCTCACATTGGTTTGTGGTGGCGCGCTAAATGTGGTGCCTGATCATGCTGAGTATCGAGGGGCTTCACGGGACTTGCTAGCTACCGCTTTGGATGAATCAGGCTATGCTTATGAGGAACATGGGACGGGACTTTCTGTTTTGGGCAAAAGTGTCCATTCTAAATTGGCTCCAAAAGGCCAAAATGCGGTAACCCGCTTGGCGCAAGGCTTAGTGAAAGCGGGGTTGTTCACTGAACTCAGTGGTGTAACCTTACTAGGTGCAGTTATTGGTGAGGATGCTACCGGTGCAAGTTTTGTCGGAGAGTTTAGTGATGAAGTCTCAGGACCGATGACCATGAATGTAGCCAGTCTGTCAATCACGCCTGAAGAGACACGAATTGGCTTAGACTTCCGCTATCCCGTTACGTTGGAAAAAGAAACACTGGTGAAAGCTCTGACTGAAAAAGCAGCGACTTATGGCTTAACCTACCACGAACATGATTATTTGGCACCCCTGTATGTGCCTGTGGATAGTCCTCTGATTACCACCTTATTAGCAACATATCGGGAGTTAACTGGCGATCAGACGGAACCTTTCGTCAATGGCGGGGCGACTTTTGCGCGAGCAATGACTAATTGTGTGGCCTTTGGGGCGATGTTTGCCGATACGCCGGACTACGTTCATCAAGCAAATGAGCAGTGGTCTTTAGCAAGTTTCTACCAAGTGATGGAAATCTATGCAGAAACCATTTACCGCATGTGTGGCAAAAAATAAATATACATTTTTGAATAATTGAAAAAAACCAAGATAACAGCCATGAAAATAGCTATTATCTTGGTTTTACTTGAGAAATCACTTTTCAGTTTTACGAACAAAACGTGCTGCTAAGGACGATGAGACTGGCTACAAGCTGAGAAAACCGGCGAAAATAGGGCTGTTGGTTTTCAAAATAATATGCCTGTTGGTATTTCAGCAGAAAAGGCGTATTTTTTATTAGAGGAGTCCGGCGTCTTTCGTGGTTTTTGCCGCGGGTAATTGCTCTAGCAAAATCGCTCGGACGGGACATTTACCAGCGGCTTTGCGAAGCGCAGCTTGCTGTTCGGGGCGAATGAATTGTTGGCGGGCTACTGGTTCTTCTTTGAATAAAAGAATCCCATTTTCATCGTAATCAAAAATCGTCGGGGCATAGATGGCACATAGCCCGCAAGCGATACAGAGTTCTGGTTTGATTTTGCAGAGTAGTTCCATTTTTTCACATACTTTCGGAGGTTTTTTGCAGATGGATACCTTTATTTTATCCTTCTTTCAGCAAGGTGACAAGTTGAAGGCTAGTACGGTTTATCAGATTTTGATTGGAAAACGTAGTAGTTCGACGTTGCTTTACGGCTATCTTTGGGACTTGTTACCTTACTGGAGTGTTTTTCCAAAAATGAAAAAAGCAACTTTTTTTCAGCTGCTCCAGGAAATGGTGGCCAAAGGTTGGTTGACAGAAGTGGCACCGGATTATTTTGTGAAAACCAAGATGGCACCACACTTAACTGAGGCCCAGGTTGAAGTTGTGGCGGGCCTCCAAAATTTTAAGTTTAATAAAAGTGCGCCGGTGGCTTGGCGGTTGTTGCGATTATTGGTGCAGACAGCTTCGGAATATCAGCGAAGCACAAGTTTTGTTCCCTTGGAAACAGGACCGCAATATACGGAACCTGTGCGACAATTGGTGAGAAGTAACGGCACGAAATTGCGGCCAATGCTTTATCAAGAGCTGGAACAAATTTTTAGCCAACTACCAGAAACCGCGGCGAATGGGCTAGCTCTAAGCTTTTCTGGCTATCAGGTGCAGGGCCTGGCGAATTATCAGACGGTGGCGGAGGAACTGGCAGATCACCCGTGGTCACCCTTAGCTCTGCGCAGTCGCCAGCACCGTTTCTTTACACTGGCGTTGCAGCAACCAAGCTTTCTTACTTATCAGATCATCCAGCCTTTTATCCAGCTGGATCAAAATCACAGTGCGATGGTAACGAAAGATTATTTTACAGTTGGATTTACTTTTCAAGAAGTGGCAGCGGTGCGTAAGCTGCGGCCAGGCACCATCAATGATCACTTGATTGAATGGGCCATTAGCGATGCTTCCTTTGACTATCATCGTTTTCTTCAACCTGAAACGCTAGCCCTTTTGCAGCAACTGCCAGATGATCCCCGTCACTGGCGCTATGGCAGTCTTCCTCAGAAAGAGGCGATCGATTTTTTGAGTTTTGCTCTTTATCAGATTCAGCGTAAGCAGGTGATGGCATGTTATTAAAATTAGCTTTGAAAAGTTATTTTGACTATGATGAGTTTCGCCCAGGACAGCGGGAGATTATCGAATCCTTGCTTTCTGGTCATGATACTTTAGGAATCTTACCCACTGGGACCGGAAAAAGCTTGTGTTATCAGCTGGCGGGCTATCTGACTTCAGGACTGGTGGTTGTGGTATCACCGTTGATTGCTTTGATGGAAGATCAAGTAGCCGCCTTGCAAGCAAGAGGAGAAAAACGGGCAATTGCCTTGACTTCCCAACTGACTTGGGAGGAAAAGAGCTATCTGTTGCAACGACTCCACCAGTATAAATTTTTATTTGTCAGTCCCGAAATGCTACAAAATCCACCAGTTTTAGCTGCGTTGCAAAAACAAGAGCTTGCTTTCATGGTTGTGGATGAAGCCCACTGCTTGTCACAATGGGGCATTGATTTTCGACCAGAATATCGCTTGCTTCCGGAATGCAAAAAAGCGCTAGGCAATTTACCAGTTTTGGCTCTGACTGCCACGGCGACAGCACCGGTAGCCAAAGATATCGCGACGCAGTTATTGGACGCAGATGGGGTGATTCACCAGTTTTCAGCTGATCGTCCCAATATCGCCTATTTTGTCTACCAACCGGCAGACAAGCGGGCGTGGTTGTTGGAATTTCTGCGACAGACGGAGGCTTGTGGCTTGATTTACTGTGTGACTCGCAGTCAAGTGGAAGCTTTGTATGAGTGTTTACGAGGCGAATTTTCAGTCGGTTATTACCATGGTGGTCTGGAAAGTGACCAACGAAAGCTATTGCAACAGCAGTTTAGCACTGGTAAATTACAGCTGATGATTGCCACCAATGCTTTTGGTATGGGGATCAATAAAGGCGATTTGCGTTTTGTGATTCATTATGAGTTGCCTGATAGCCCTGAAAATTACTTACAGGAAAGTGGCCGCGCTGGCCGTGACGGGGAAGCAGCCCAAGCGATTTTACTTTACCAATCGGGGGATGAACAAATCCATCGCTATTTTCACCAAAAGTTACTAGAAGAACGTCAGGGACTGGAACGTTTATTGACGAGTCCCTCTAAGCAATCCTCAGCTGCCACCCCTTTGCAAGAAAAATGGTTGCATCTGATCAAAGGGGAGTCAGGATCGCAACTTCCCCAAGCCTTAGCGAATAATGAAGCAAACAAGGAAGCCCGTTTGCAAGCGATGCTAGGGTATATTCACGAACCTAATTGTCGGCGGCAGTATCTTTTGCGCTATTTTGATGAAGAGCCACCAGCTGCCCAAGAACCTTGTTGTGATCTCCATGGGGCCACATTGGTTTATCCAAAAGGGGAGCAAAGGGTAGCTACTTTGGAGGAAAAGGGAAACTGGCGGGATATTTTGCTAAAATTATTTAAAGATGACGCTGGCTTATGATTTTACAGGACAGGGTCTGATATCCTGTGGTATAATAGCGAACGAATGATTGCAGGAGGACAGACTATTGAGTAAAAAAGATGATTTTCAGAACAATGAAACACAAGAACCGTGGGAACAGCCCATCTATGACACAGAAGGGGATGGCTTAGGGTCGCGCTCCCAACAACGACGCAGTAAAAATGGCAACAAAGTATTCCTCATCTCCTTAGTGGTGATGTTAGCAGTCTGTATTTTGATGCTCTCGATTTTTTACGCGTTACTCTCTCATGACGACAAACGGGCGGCGGTACCGGAAAGTACGACAACAGAGACCACCGCAATTACGAGTACGACCGAATCGAGTAGCAGTGAATCTTCATCAACAGCTGAAAGTTCCAGCACCGAAACATCTAGCACTTCTGAAAGCTCTGAAGCCGAAGCAGCAGATAACGGTGACGCTGACACGACCGACAATCAAGCTGGAGCAGATCAAGGGGATTCAAACCAAGACAATAATGAGACTGCTAATGGCGATGGGACAACCACGAATGCTGATGGCAGCACCACGAATGCCGACGGTTCTGTCACCAATGCAGATGGCACTACGACGAATGCCGATGGTTCAGTTACGAACGCTGATGGCTCGACCACCAATGCCGACGGGACCACGACGAATGCTGATGGAACAACCACCAATGCCGATGGGACTACGACGAATGCAGACGGCACTACAACGAATGCCGATGGGAGTACCACTAACGCTAACGGCACTGACCAAGGGCAAACAAGTGGCGATACGACGACAGTGCTTGCTGGCGAAGGGCCAAACCAAGTTGCCGCTCGTGTAGGAATTTCAGTTGAGACTTTGTACCAGCTAAATGGCATTGATCCAAATAACTTTTTGCTGGTTCCCGGTCAAGAACTACGGATTCGTTAACAAATTAGGTTCATCGTGAAAAACGGTGAGCCTTTTCATTTGGAGACTTGGGAATCTAAATGCTGAGACTGACCGAAAAAAGGATAGAAATAATCTGGTAACTTTTATCATAGTCTTTGTGGAAGCTACCAAATGATGATTGAGGAGTAAAACTAGTGGAAAAATTCAACATTGCCATCGACGGACCGGCTTCATCTGGGAAAAGTACCGTCGCCAAAATTTTAGCCAAAGATTATGGATTTATTTATACCGATACGGGAGCGATGTATCGTAGCGTGACTTATTTAGCCATCAAACATCAGGTAGCTTTTGCTGACGAAATGGGGTTGGTTAATTTGATTGCTAAATATCCTATTACTTTTAGCCAAAGCCCTGCTGGCCAATTGGTTTTTTGTGATGGGGAGGATGTGACCCAAGCGGTTCGCTCTCCAGAAGTGACCAACAATGTTTCTGAAGTGTCAGCCCACGCCAAAGTCCGGGAAGAGTTGGTGCGGCAACAGCAAAAAATCGCCAAAGATGGTGGTGTAGTCATGGATGGCCGGGATATCGGTACCCAAGTCTTGCCAGATGCCCGGGTCAAAATTTTCTTAGTGGCTAGTGTTGATGAACGAGCCCAACGACGCTACAGCGAAAACTTGGAAAAAGGGATTCCCACTGACTTGGAAACCTTGAAAAAAGAAATCCAGCAGCGAGATTATTTGGACTCCCATCGCGAAGTATCGCCTTTGAAACAAGCGAAAGATGCTGTTTTGATTGATACTACTGGCATGGAGATCGATGATGTCGTAGCAGCCATCAAAAAAGTTGTAGCGGATCAAGTGGATTCTGCGTTGGCTTGAGCTAGTTTTTTGGATTGATCAAGAAGCCCATCGAAATTTTCGTGAAAAAACCGTTGAAAACAAGAATATTAGCAAGAAATAAGAGAAATCGCTTTATTTTTCTGAAAGTTTATTTTAAACTTAAGAGTGAAGTTTGTATAAAAGATTATTTATTATTGTGTTGGTTAGGAGGACATGAGTCATGACAGAAATGAACAATCAAGTAGAAGGCACTGAATCAATGGCAGACGCTCTGGAAAGCTTCGGGGAAGTCAAAATTGGCGACGTAGTTAAAGGAGAGGTCTTAGCTATTGAAGACAGACAAGCCGTCGTAGGTATCGAAGGCGCGGGTGTCGAAGGGGTAGTCCCTGCGAAAGAACTTTCTACTTTGCCGGTTGAAGACATCAACGAAATTATCAAAGTAGGGGATGTTTTGGACCTAGTCGTCATCTCATCCATCGGAAAAGACAAAGAAAACGGTAGCTACTTACTTTCAAAACGTCGTCTAGACGCTAAAAAAGTATGGGCAGATATCGAAAAAGAATTCCAAGATGGCAAAGTGATTGAAGCCCCAGTAACCGATGTTGTTAAAGGCGGTTTAGTGGTGGATGTTGGTGTCCGTGGTTTCGTTCCGGCTTCGATGGTGGAAGATCACTTTGTAGCGGACTTTTCTGCTTACAAAGGCCAAACCTTGGCATTTAAGATTGTTGAAATTGAACCCTCAGAAAATCGCTTGATCCTTTCCCACAAAGCTGTGGTGGAAGCTGAAAAAGCAGGTAAAAAACAAGAATTGTTGGCTTCTATTAAAGAAGGCGACGTGGTTGAAGGAACCGTGGCTCGTTTGACTGACTTTGGTGCTTTCGTAGACCTTGGTGGAATCGACGGCTTGGTCCATGTTTCCGAAATCAGCCACAGCCACATCGCTAAACCTAGTGATGCTTTGAAAGTTGGCGATAAAGTTCAAGTGGCGGTATTGAGTGTTGACCCAGATCGGGAACGTATTTCCTTGTCTATCAAAGACACCTTGCCTGGACCATGGGATAATATCGAAGAACAAGCTGCAGTGGGGACTGTCTTAGACGGAACTGTTAAACGCTTGACTAGCTTTGGTGCGTTTGTCGAAGTTTTCCCTGGGGTTGAAGGCTTAGTGCATATCTCCCAAATCTCTCACAAACATATTGCTACCCCTCATGAAGTATTGTCTGAAGGGGATGCTGTGAAAGTGAAAGTCTTGGAAGTGAACCCTCAAGAACATCGGATTGCTTTGAGCATCAAAGCCCTGGAAGAAAAACCAGCAGATGCCAAAGAAGCTCCTGTTGAAGAAGTGGACGACTATGTGATGCCGGAAGAATCGACTGGTTTCACTATGGGAGACATTTTAGGGGCTGCGTTGAAGAGCGATTCTGAAACAGCAGATGATGATCAACCTGAAGCATAAATCTTAACTAGATACTCAACCGAGGCGATCAAGCGCCTCGGTTTTTTTAAGTCTTTTGAAACAAATGCGGTTTAGCTTGCAACTTGCGGGTAGATTGGGTAAACTAACGTAGGTTGGCAAGTAAGACGTAGCCGAAAAGAGACGCAGGGTCTCTTATTTTTATTTACTTTAAGAAAGAAGGTGGGATCTCTATGGCAAATCCAACAATTGCAATCGTAGGACGCCCAAACGTGGGTAAATCCACAATCTTTAATCGTATTGCGGGAGAGCGCATCTCCATCGTTGAAGACACACCAGGAGTGACTCGTGATCGGATCTATGCCACTGGTGAATGGCTAGGCAGAGAGTTTTCTATAATTGATACTGGGGGAATTGACCTCGGGGACGAACCTTTCATGGATCAAATCAAACATCAAGCAGAGATTGCCATTGATGAAGCCAATGTCATCATCTTGGTAGTGAGTGGTCGTGAAGGCGTAACCGATGCTGACGAAATGGTGGCACGGATTCTTTATCGTAGCAATAAACCAGTGATATTAGCTGTTAATAAAGTCGATAACCCGGAAATGCGGGCAGACGTTTATGAGTTTTATTCCCTCGGTTTAGGGGATCCATTTCCGGTATCAGGAAGTCATGGCTTAGGAATCGGGGATATTCTAGACGAAGCTGTGAAGCATTTTACCACTGAAGTTGAAGAAGAAGACGACAGTGTCATCAAATTCAGTTTGATCGGCCGGCCAAATGTCGGCAAATCCTCTTTGATCAATGCTATCCTCGGTGAAGACCGGGTGATCGTTTCAGCTATCGAAGGAACGACTAGGGATGCCATTGATACTCATTTTGTTTCAGAATCTGGCCAAGAATTTACCATGATTGATACCGCTGGAATGCGCAAACGTGGGAAGGTTTATGAGTCAACAGAAAAATACAGTGTGATGCGAGCCATGCGAGCCATCGAACGTTCCGATGTGGTGTTAATGGTCCTAAACGGCGAGGAAGGCATCCGCGAACAGGATAAACGAGTGGCGGGTTACGCGCATGAAGCCGGCAAAGGGATCATTATTGTGGTTAATAAATGGGATTTGGTAACCAAAGAAACCAATACGCTGCGGGACTTTGAGCAAGAAATTCGCGATGAATTTCAATACTTGGACTATGCCCCAATCATTTTTGTTTCCGCTAAGACGAAACAACGGTTAAATAAATTGCCGGAAATGATTGAAGAAGTCAGCATGAATCAAAAT
Source organism: Enterococcus diestrammenae (assembly GCF_049384045.1). Taxonomy (NCBI): domain Bacteria; kingdom Bacillati; phylum Bacillota; class Bacilli; order Lactobacillales; family Enterococcaceae; genus Enterococcus; species Enterococcus diestrammenae. Next base: position 1,173 of record NZ_JBMRGR010000017.1, on the reverse strand, counting down.
CTGCGGGTACCATCGGCCTTACTTAACGATGTAATTATGGATGCCGTAGCGATTAATCCCACGCCGACAGACAAGGGCAAACGTTTGAAAATCTTCTATGCGACACAAGTGGCTGTTAAACCACCGACTTTTGTCATCTTTGTCAATGAAGAAGAACTGATGCATTTCTCTTATGCGCGTTTTTTGGAAAATCAAATCCGGAAAGCCTTCACCTTTGAAGGAACGCCGATTCGGATTATTGCTAGACGGCGAAAATAAGCAACAGCTAACAGTAAAAATATTCCTTTTAAGGGAGTTTTTGCTGTTTTTTTTTAGCGACTAAGGTAGGATGAAATTTCCACAAGAGAAAATGCCATCCTACCAATTCTAACCATCTTTAGCTTCAGCAAGGTAAATGACAACTGCACTTTGGTTTGGCCTTTACCGGTTCCACTACCACCTGAGGGATTCTCCGGAAGCAAGACCAGCCGGCTTTCTCATTTCCGCGATAAAAATTCATGGATGGTTAATGTGTTTGGTAGTAATGGTGTTCTTTCGAGAGAGTGGTTGCTTAAAGGTGGCAGAAACAGCTTGACAATCGCTTTTAGTGGTGGATTGGATAATTACTTTTAACTTTTTTTCCCGAAGCAATAGGATAACAGTACAATTTGAATAAAAACCAAAAAAAGTGATTTTTCTCCCCCTAAAAGTGGTGTTATCCTTGATATTATGCGGTTCTTATGATAACGTATTAACAGAATATTGATGGGAATCAATATTTATCGCGAAAATTTGGACCACTCAAATTTTCGCATTGATGGTCAAACATCAAAACCCGTTTTGAGGAGGTGAATCATCCATGGCAAACAAAGCAGAATTGATCGAACAAGTTGCAAAAGCGACTGACTTGACTAAGAAAGACGCGACAGCAGCTGTTGAAGCTGTTTTTTCAACAATCCAAGACGCTTTAGCTAAAGGTGAAAAAGTTCAATTGATCGGTTTCGGTAACTTCGAAGTACGCTCTCGTGCAGAACGTAAAGGACGTAACCCACAAACTGGTGAAGAAATCCAAATCCCTGCAAGCAAAATTCCTGCGTTTAAACCAGGCAAAGCGCTTAAGGACGCAGTCAAATAAGACTGTGAAAGGAAGCCTATAACAACGGGCTTCCTTCTTTTTTTATTTTATTTTTATTG
>NZ_JBMRGR010000016.1:0-55706 GCF_049384045.1 Enterococcus diestrammenae | reverse complement strand
GCATTTGGGTACACTGGCAAAGTTGATCATCATAAAAACCCTCCTCATATTTAGCAATAAGCTAAGTATAAAGGAGGGGTGATTGGTAGAAAATGCGTTGGATTATTTCTCGCTTACTTTTCATCGGGAAAAGTTGGGGAAGATTCCAGTCTATCGGGCCATCCAAGTCGGTTCTAAAATATTGCCATCCAAATCCACCACTTCAAAGCCCACCATCACCTCATCAGGAATTTCGGTATCGACTCGGTAAAAGCTGCCACCGTTGTCCGCTGCTGCTTTGGCAAAGGCCCTCACCGCGTCTGGCGTATCCAGACTAAAAGCCACCAAGGCGCCACTGACCGTTTTCGGATCCGCCACCTTTTTATCTAAAAGAAATTCTTGGTAATAATCTCGTGTCAATAACATCACCCAAAAATGTTCATCCCACACCATACCACTGGCACGTTCATCGGAGTATTCATGGTTTTGCTTGAAGCCCAGCGCAGTATAAAACGCGGTAGCTCGTGCCAAATCCGTCACTGGAAAATTGGCAAAGACCATTGTTGCCATTGAAAAAACCTCCTTTTTTCACAAACTCATCATGCCACGAAAACGATTTCTTTGTCAAAAAGGAAGGATTCCAGCCGCGGGATTTAGGAAAAATATAAGGTTATTTAAGAGGGTGTTTGGTGCGTCACCTGCTGGGCAAGCCGAGTTTGTCGCTGCAATTCAGCGGCGATTTTTCCTTCTGGCGCATAGTTTTTCTGCCAATCTTCAGGCTTCAGTACTTTATTCGTCACCGGATCGTAATGCGGCTGGCCATCGGGAAACAGTTTACCCATATTGGCTTGATGGACAATCGCAAAAATCGGGTCAGGATCGACGCCCATCAAAGCAAAGGTGCCGTATGTCAAATACAGCAAGTCGGTCAAGGCATCGACTTGCTCAACCAACTCGTCTTTTTTCTGCTTTGCTGGCGCTTTTTTCAAAACTTTGGCTTGGGCTTGACGGATTGCCTCCTGCAAGCCAGCCACCGACTGGGCAAAATCCTCGTGGTCGCTAGCGGCCGCAAATAACAGCTCCACCAATTCTTCTACTTGAAAGCCCGCGCGATGGCAGACTTCTGCTTTGGGTAGCGCAGTGGGTTGGTCTGGTTTCCGCGGGTCAAAGGTCTCATGAAAAGCAGCGACCATCTGGTAAGGCGTCAATGATTGGGTCACGTAATTTCCTACTTTCTATGAAATAATCTGGTAATGTTTCAAGGCTTCGGCGATGCCGTCAAAATTGTTAGAGCTGGTAACATAATCGGCGTAAGCTTTTACTTGAGGCTGGCCATTGCCCATCGCCACACCAATTCCGACTCCTTTTAGCATGGCGATATCATTTAGATGATCGCCAAACGCCATCACATCATTGGGAGAAATACCTTTTTCATATAAAAATGTATGAATCCCCCGTAGCTTAGAGCCTCCCTTAGGTACGATATCCACAGTCAATGAATTGGAACGCAATAAATCGCACTGGGGCAACGCTTGAGCTAATTTCTCATCATCGGCTACCGGGCTAAACATCATGCATTGATAGATCGGCTCCTTTAAGATTGGCAGCTGGCTATAATGATCCTCTCGTCGCAAAAAATGACTTTTTTTAAGGAGCTTTTTGGTGATATTCACGGGAAAACGTCGCGGTACAAAACGAAAAAGCCGCTGGGCCATAACCGACTGCCCCAACTTCATAAAGCGGCTCCCTTCGACACAATCCCGGGCGCCAAAATTGATGGAACATTGGTGTTCGATGGCATAGGCCACGATGTTGTCTAAGACCGCTTTTTCAAAAGCTCGGGCGTACAAAACTTGTTGATCGGTATAAACCAGTTGCCCATTGTACGTAACATAGACATCCAAGGGCAACTCTTGCAAAAGTTTGCTGACTTTTGCTGGGTCTCGACCGGTCGCCACCCCCAAGAGAATCCCTTGGCGACGGACTTCTTGGAGGGCTTGCTTGGTGCTATGAAGGAGGTGGCCGCCAGTAGACAGCAAGGTGCCATCAATATCAAAAAATAATGCTCGTACCATCGCTACTCCCCTCCTTAGCCCAATTTTGAGTTACCTTTATCATATCAAAAGTCCCGCAATCTGATAAGCAATCCGTCACGATGGCCCTACTGATTTTTCTCTTGTTGCAAAACATGATACAATTGCTACTAGAATGGCTGAATAAACTCCTTCAGCGCTCAAGAATGACGACGGAATCGACACGTGCGATTTGTTACCGTGAGACGGTTTCGCCTTCATTTTCGCAGATGCTTACTGGACTCGTTCGTTCGTGAAGCCAAATATCGTTAGGCGAAGGTATGATAAACTTTTCACTGGGAAAAATTACGAATCCTTCGTCTCCAAAAACCGCACCGGACATTGTTGTTTTGCCGATGCCGAAACTGATAAAGCAGGTGTTCTCGTGAAAAAAATTCTCGTTTTGCATACCGGTGGCACGATTGCCATGAAAGCTGATGCCTTAACAGGTGGTGTCTTGCCGGATGTGGCCAATCCGCTATTGGATGCCCAAGTGTTATTACCCACTGATGTCGAACTGGTGGTGGAAGATATTTTCAACCTTCCTAGTCCGCAAATTACGCCGGAGCATATGTTGCAATTGAAAGAACGGATTCAACTAGCGAAGATGGCAGGCTTTGATAGTGTGGTGATCACCCATGGGACCGATACGCTGGAGGAAACCGCCTTTTTCCTAGACACTACCATTGGCAATCTGCTCCCCATCGTCATCACCGGTGCCATGCGTTCCTCCAACGAGCTAGGAAGCGATGGCCTCTACAACTTCGAAAGCGCCATTCGCGTCGCAGCCTGTGACGAAGCGGTAGGTAAAGGCGTGATGGTGGTGATGAACGACGAGATTCATTCCGCTTGCTATGTCACCAAAACTCATACGACCAATGTGGCCACCTTCCGCACACCAACTTTGGGGCCCATCGGTTTTGTCACTAAAAGCCGTATCCTATTTATGCAAGAATTGCGCCCAACGCAACACTGGGACGTTTCTTCCGTGGCAGGCTTGATTCCTATCGTCAAAGCCTACGCGGGGATGCACGCAGAGCTTTTTGAAGCATTAGCCGAAAGTGCCATCGATGGTTTGGTGATTGAAGCCTTAGGTGCTGGTAATCTCCCCCCTGATACCCTGCCACCTTTGCAGCACATGTTGGATCGTGGCCTACCAATAGCCTTAGTTTCTCGATGTTTCAATGGGGTAGCCGAGCCGGTATACAGCTACACCGGTGGCGGCCGCCAATTGCAAGAAATGGGCATCATCTTTGCCAATAGTCTCAATTCTCAAAAAGCCCGCATCAAACTACTGATTGCCCACAACCGTGGCTTAAGTCGCGCAGAATTGATCCGTTTTATGGAGGCGTAAAAGGTTACAAAACTTTAGTCTCCAAACTAAATAAGCTGCTCTTCCAATGTCAGGTATTGGAAGAGTAGCTTTTTTGCTTATAGCTTACCTATAGACAGCTACAGTTCGGAGGATTAAACGAAACCTTTCGCCAGGTTTCCTGTTATCTATATGGATTTCTAAAGGTTACTTTTTACGCCAGGTGATATTCGCTTCGCAGCAGACTGCTGCCCCCACGCGAATCTCGTGGCGTGTAGTGATCAATTCCTCGCCGGTTTCATTTGTGACAGGCACTTGGTCATAGCGACTCTCGACTTGGACGCCATACTCGATTTCCTTGTCGTAACGGATCAAGGCCGACACGGGTTCGTGACTCGTCAGAAAATCCATCCCCAACACATCGAGCAACCAATTGAAATACACGGCATTGTTGACGTGATGATTGCTGTCGATGTCATAAACCCGCACTTGATAAAACTGGCTCTGACCTTCCGCCACTTTTTCGATTTTCGGATAGCGACGAATCCGTGTGACTTTTTCACTTTCGTAAGGGGCGATCACTACTTCCGGTACACTGGCCATTTTACGGTTTTCAATATTCATCAATGCAAAGACAGATTCAATCAAGACTAGCTGATTTCCTTGAGCATCGGCTATCCAAAAATGGCGGTAACAAAAGTATTTATTATACTCCATCGCCATGGTGGAAATCGTAAGCTTCTCGCCAACACGAGGCATGCGGGTGATTTGTAGCTGGTAATTGGTTAAAATCCATGTTAAGCCTAGTTTGTTGACAAAATCTGCCCCCCGATTTAGAGCCTCGCTTTGATCCTCGGAAGTTTTGATAGCGGCGGCAATCATCGCCGGAAAGGTCATCCTTCCGTTAAAATCACATTCATAATAAACCACTTCATGTTGTGTTGAAAATTTCACTGCCACGTTTCTTCCCCCAAAAAAGCGGTGGTCTCCAGTTGAAGACCCCGCAGGATTTTTAATAAGCACTTAACAACTGGTCCACTTGCTCACCGTAGCTTTCGCCAAATTGATTTAGGTGGACGAGTAAATAATAGAGTTGGTAAATTGGTTGCCGCTTTTGCCAACCAGCAGGCAGCGGCGCCAATTCCAGATAGGTCTCCAAAAATTCGGCTTTAAAGCCACCGAAAAGCTGACTCATGGCGATATCCATCTCCCGATCACCATAAGAAACGGCAGGATCGATAAAAACTGGCTGGCCTTGTTGGTCAAAGAAGACATTGCCCCGCCAACAATCCCCATGCAATAAACTAGGTACAAACTCTCGGTCCCGCCAATTTTCCCAAATGAATTCCTTCAGGCGCAAATACTGTTGCTCGCGTTGTGGATTCCAAACATTGTTGATTTTAGCCAATTCCACTTGTACGTCCAAGCGACAGGTCAAAAAGAAGTCCACCCAACTGCCAGTTTGCGCATTCACCTGAGGCAAGATACCGATGTAGTTGTCTTCTGGGAAACCAAAGTCATCAGCGCTTTGCCGGTGCAATTCGGCTAAGGTCGCCGCCAACTGGCGATGATCTCCTTCCCCCGGCTCCACCTATTCCATCAATAAATAGGCCCCCGTCGCTACTTCGCCAAAATCGTAGACCTTAGGGACCCGCACAAAATCAAACAGCTCCTTTAAGCCATGGATTTCAGCATGGAAAAAGTCCCCTTTCACATTGGGATGGTACTTTAAGAAAAAACTACCATCCTGGGTATTGATACGATAATTCTGGTTCACATCCCCACCAGCAATCGGTAAAACCTGGCCTGTCAGCCCGAGCTTTTTCATAACGGCTGTAACACTCATCGCCTGCCCCCCTTTCCCATTACTACTTGTCAGTCAACTCTGGTTAATCCACCACGGTATAGAGTTTACGGAAATCAGTCAGGTCCCTTTTTGAAAGACCTAGACCCTTTTGCAAATACCCTGAGACATCCCCGTACTCCTTGCCAATGGTAGCAAAACTTTCAGCAAGGTAACTTTGATCGGCTTGCATCACTTCCTGAATCCCCTTCAGCATGGCTTCTGAGGCACCAGCTTGTTGGGCTTGTTGCAACATTTCCGCTCGCTTGGTCACCATTTGTTGATTGGTTTCGAGATAATTTTGCAAAATAGTCTCCTGGTCCACATCCAGCATCGCCAAAATCAGCGCCGCCCCAAACCCGGTGCGATCTTTACCAGCAGTGCAATGGAAGAGCACCCCTTGATCCGGTTGTTCATTTTCCAATAAAATATCAACAAACTGACGATAAGCTTGGCGGGAGTAGGCTGCTTGGACAAACTGACGGTAAACTTCCCGCATCTGCTGGGCCGCGTCTAACCCCGCTTCGACTTGTTCCATCAAGGTCTTTGGTGCCGCCGAGACCTCTTGATTCTCCTGAAAAATCGGCAAAAAGATGTTTTCCGCTTGAGGAATCAAGGCGTCTGGTGCTTTTTCTTGTTCTTTGGAGGAACGAAAGTCCACCACTTTGACAATGCCGTACGCCTCTAAATGACTTGCATCTTCAGCGGTTAGATCCGAAATCGCTGCTCCTCGGACGACTTTTTTGAAACGGACAAACTGCCCAGCTTTATTTTGATAACCACCGAGGTCCCGCACATTGGCTGCCCCTGTCAGTGGAATGATTCTTTCTGCCATCTTTCTTTCCCCCTACTGCTGCCAAAACTTAGCAAAAATGCTGTGATTTGCAACTACTTGTTACTATTGAGTATAGCAGAAACTTTCAAAACCGTCTTAGCAACAGGTATTATTTTCTTGATTTTGACCAAAAAGTGGCTAAAATGCGCAATAAAAAACGAAGCCACTCACACGTCCAGCAGCTTCGTTTCTACAGCGATTCAATTATTGGGCATCGATGACCGCATTGGGATCTTCCAATACGCTCCGATCCAGCTCTTTAATCCGGGCACTGGTGAAAATCCCAGCCACCATACTATCTGAAACATTGATGGCGGTCCGGGCCATATCAATCAGCGGTTCCACAGAAATAACCAAGCCGACGATGGCGATGGGATAATTCATCGCACCTAAGACGATTAAAGAAGCAAACGTTGCTCCCCCACCGACACCGGCAACCCCAAAGGAACTGATGGTGACGATGGCCATCAACATCAAAATGTATTCCAAACTGAAGACATCCACTCCCACAGTCGGAGCGACAATTGTTGCGAGCATCGCAGGATAGACACCGGCACAACCGTTTTGCCCGATGGAAATCCCGAAACTAGCCGCAAAGTTGGCTGTCGCATCGTCTACTCCGAAAGCTTTGGTCTGAGTTTCGATATTCAAAGGCATCGCCCCCGCTGAAGAACGGGAAGTAAAGGCAAAACTCAAGGCTGGCAAGGCTTTTTTCAAGTAGGTGATGGGATTGACTTTGACCAATGACAAAACCAATAAGTGCACAAGCATCACGACGATCAAAGCCGTATACGAAGCCAAGATAAATTTCCCTAAGTTGACGATGGCATTGAAATCACTAGAAGCCAAAACATTGGTCATCAAGGCGAAGACACCATATGGAGTCAAACGCAACACTAAGGTCACGATGCGCATCACGATTTTATACAAACTATCCATCAAATCTGAAAAAGTCTGAGCTTCTTTGGGCGCTTTACGTTTGACCCCAAGGTAAGCAATGCCGACAAAAGCCGCGAAGATCACGACGGCAATGGTACTAGTGGAGCGGGTACCTGCCAAGTCAGCAAAGACATTTTTAGGAATGAAAGAAACGATTTGTTCGGGAATGGACAATGCCGCTACTTGACTTTGGCGTTCAGTCAATTCAGCAATCCGTGCCGTTTCCGCAGCGCCTTGGGTAAAGGAGGCCCCATCTAAACCAAACAACAAAGTCGAACCAATCCCGATCAAAGCGGCGATTGCCGTCGTGGAAAGCAAGACTGCCAATACGGTAAAACTGATTTTGCCTAGCTTATTGGTTTCTTTCATCCGCGTAAAGGCGCAGACAATCGAGACAAACACCAATGGCATGACCAACATCTGTAGCAATGCCACATAACCGGAGCCTACGATGTTCATCCATTCTAAGGCACCCGTCACTACCGGATCGTCGGTACTAAAAATCAGTTGCAAAATCCCCCCGAAAATAATCCCGGCAAAAAGCGCGGTAAATACCCGAGTGGAAAACTTCAAGTGTTTTTGCTGCATCTTGTGAAAGACAAACAGCGCCGCCACAAATACGGCCAAAATAACTACGATGAGCAGAGTTGTCATAATATCAACCTTTCTTTGGTAATCTCAGCAACTGAAAAAAAGTGGCACCCTAGCTACTTTGGTAGTTTGGATGTCTATTTATCACTTGTGAAATTACTTTGTGATGACAAGTCCGTCAAAGGAAGGAAAGGTTCCCCGTGACCATTCTTCAATAGGCACTCTGATAACACGTGTCATTACCAGTGACAACCTAATTATAACGAAACAAGGGAAAATTGTCTTTGCAGAAAACTTAGCTAGCTTTTTCGAAAATAATAACCATTGATTTGAATGGAGGCAACGATTGCTATCGCTAAAACTGGTTGGACCTGCCTTCAGCAAATCCCTCAGACTTTAGCGTAATTGCAAAACAACAACCAAATAACGGCATGATAAGCCACTTAATTCCTGAACCATCAGGCTTTTGGGAGCATAATTTTTTTATATGTTACTTATCCAATGAGAAAGCCGGCCGGACTTGCTTCCAGAAAATGCCTCGGGTAGTAGTGGGACCGGTAAATGCCAACAAAAAACAGTTGTCATTTACCTTGCCGAAGTCAAACATGTTGTAAGTCCAACAAAATCGCTGGACAACAACAAGTAATTTGCTAGTTCATCTTAGCGCTCTCTGCTTAGATGCAACTGTATGCGCAATGGTCTTTTAGCCCTCGGACATCCTCGACACTACTACCGAGGCATTCTCCTCCAGCAAGTCCGCCCCGTTTTATCGATAAGCGATTTATTCCCTTTGCTTCGTAAATCCAGCAACTATTTTCTTGTAGGGTAGCAGATGTACCGTGAAAAAGGTGAGATTTAGCAGAGTAGAATTGGATTGACAGTAGCTCTAAAGATGCGTAATGAATTACTTAGAGTCGTGGTGCTTGCACCACTTACTCTAAGTTTGAATGTGCAAGGCAAATGACAAATTTGGTCTTCATTTGGCATTTGCCGGTCTAACTACCGTCAACCCAATTCCTAGATTGCTGAATGGCATCTTTTAATATCAAAATTTGGCATGATCCATGCCTTAATTCCTGAACCATCAGGCTTTTGGGAGCATATTTTTTATAAATTACTTATCCAATAAAAAAATCTAGCCAGACTCAACTTGAGTACTAGCTAGATCTAAATCCAAATAATGTTTGCCCCCTTTTTCTGCCCCTATGAGGTAAAAAAGGTGACAAAGCTGATTACGCCAAGGCGCCCATTGGGTCCCATGGGGCTAAAACGGTTGGTTCAGCTTCAAAAGCTGCCAATTGTTCTGGGGTTAAAAATTCTTTCCGAACGACGATTTGGTAAGTGTATTCGTCCATCCATTCGTCAGAAGCGACAAAGAAACCATTGTCCCCGACTTTTTCACCCCAACTATTTTCGACTTTCCATTTTGTCGATTGACCATCCACGATATCCACACCCGTCAAGACCATCGCGTGGGTCATCAAGCTTTCGCCAAAGTCCAAGCGTTCAGCTTTGGTCATGGTGAAGTTGATATCAAATAAATCATTGACATCAAAAGCATCTAACGCCATAATACCGGATTCCCGTGTAGAAGATTGACCAACATCGCAACCAAACCAGACGGATTCCCCGTCTTCTAATTGGGCAATGGCTAATTTTTTGAAGGTAGCCATATCGACGTTCAAGTATTTCACATCTTTGCCACCTACGACATTCCCTAGCATTTCCACAGTGTAGGACTTGTTGTAAGGTTTGTCTGCTGTTGGGGCATTGATGATGGAGACATAGTCATCCAAGTTGACACCGACATATTTTTCAAAGAAGCTTTGTGGCGTCAAGTGTTGATCCAAATGATAGTTTTTGTCTTCATCTCGGTATTCAAAGTCAAATTCAGTCGGCGGTGTCCCCAAAGACATCGCTAGGAAATTGAAGACATTTTGTAGCATGTCTTCTTTCGCTTTTTGGATTTCTTCATTGGCTTTGCCTTCAGCGACTAAGCTCCGCAAAGTAACTGCATCTTTACGTAACAATTTGTTCAGGTAGTTGTTCAAATCTCGTGAGTTTGATGAGTTGCTGCTTTCAGGCATCACGCTTTTAGGCACGACACCGTATTTTTGGAAAATAGAAACGATCATGTCCCATTGGCCACCATCTTGTTGCGGAGTTTGCATCAAGAAAGCGACTTTGCGGCTGGTTAATTCTTGATCGGCTGTCGCCAGAACATTTTCATAGAAGTAATTGGCTTTTTCATATTTGTCCCAAAAGAAGGTATAGTTTTGAGACAGTTCGAAGTCTTTCAGTTTGAAGCTGTTTAACATTTTGTGGCGGAAAGTATTGAGGGCGGCAAACATCCAGCAACGGCCCGATTGTTTTTGGTTGGCCACTTTCCCGGTAGCAAGGTCAACAGAAAAGACTGGGACATTGTTGGCCTGTGTTTCAAAGTTTTCGGCAGAAGCAGAGATGCCGTTTTTGATGACACTGCGAGCCAAAGCGTTGTGTTTGTTATTTTCTTTGAAAGCTTCGGCAAATTTCGCTGTCATCTCATTGGTGATTTGTGACATGGGATCCATCCTTTCAATTTTCGGGTCAGCTGACCAACTATCCACTACACCGCAGACAGGAATCTTCGGCACAGCTGCCCTTTTCGTAACTGACTGACTTGCCAATCACGCTTACGTTACCCATTCTACTCCATTGATTTTTTGAAAACAAATAATGTGGAAAAATTCTGTAAAAACCGCCCCATTTTTAACAGCTTTTTCGTTTTTCTTTTAGAAAATTCCGACGAGTAAGATATTTCCCATCAGTTTTCTCTCATCTGGTCCAAAACAGGTCGTCAAATCCTTAAAACCCAGTTGGCAATTTCCCCTACTCGCTAGTTTTTTCCCAGGAGGGGAGCGCCAAAATTGGGTCAGCCTTGCTTTTCTACTCGATTGAAAGTGATGATCGCCGCTAATAACGAATAAGAGATCGGCTGTTGCCAACCGCTGCGAAAAGGATTGGTGATTTGGGTGTAGCCTGCCTCTTCGATAGCCACCGCAAACTTCGTCATGGCAGCCACTTCCGGAGAGACGGTGAGATAGTTTTTCGTGGGTTTGAAGGCAATAATAAACGTACCATGATCCGTGTAAAGAGGTTGACGCCAGCCTATCTTGCCAACTAACTGAGGATAGTCCTTAGCTAGCCGGTCGAAAATTGCTCGTAACCGCTGTTGGCGTGCGGGATCTGTCACCTTTTCTTGCAGAAATTCAGCAAATATCGCCATCGGTTCACGTCCTTGCTGCTTATGGTGCTGCTTTTACTTCTATTATACAGTTAGTTAATCCTGGTCCTCAGTGAGCAGCCTTCTCCTTAAAAATTGCATTTTTGTATTGTTTGTATTATCATTAGCAATACAAAGAGGTGATTTTTATGTTGTTGGAAATTGATACCCGTTCCGAGACCCCCATTTATCAACAACTACGGGATCAGATTATCCTGGGTATTGCTAGCAATCAGCTGGCGGAAGGCGAACTCTTACCCACGGTTCGGCAGTTGGCCGATGAACTAGGGGTAAACACCATGACCATTTCCAAGGCCTATAACTTATTGAAAGAGGAGGGGTACTTAGTCACCGACCGTCGCAAAGGCTCCCTCGTCACCTTGCCGGGTAGCTATCACCCAAGTCAAAGCACAGCCTTCAAACAGCGTCTGGCTCTATTGTTAGCCGAAGCCAAAGCCCATCAAGTCTCTCAAGCAGAAATAACCCAAATCATCACTGACATTTGGCAATCCTTTAACCTACCAGCAGATGATTAAACTGCGCTCTGTCAAAAATACGAGTTACCCATTACCCAAAGGAGTTGTTTATGATGAATCTCAATCTTCAAGAATATTTACCTGTCCTCATTCCCTTACTGATTTTACAAGTCGGACTGGCTATTTTTGCGATTGTCGACGTCTTGCGCCACCCTCATTATCGCATCGGCAATCGCCTCATCTGGATTGTCGTCTGTGGGCTCTTTTCCTTTATCGGACCGATCTGTTATTTTGCTTTTGGACGAGGTGTTGACCAATGATGGCCTTGGATTTAGCGGGAATCAGCAAAAGTTTCGGGGGACGCCCAGTCCTTCAAGACGTCGATTTGGCGGTTCCGGCTGGGAGTATCTACGGTTTCGTCGGAGAAAACGGCGCCGGCAAAACCACTACCATGAAGATTATTTTAGGCTTATTGCCCCCAGATACAGGAAACGTGCAAGTCTTATCTGAAACTGTCACTCCTGGGATCACGCCGACAAACCGCCATATCGGCTATTTATCAGATGTTCCTAGTTTTTATGGCTATATGCGTGCCCAAGAATACCTCAAGCTCTGTGGCGAAATTACCGGTTTGACCGCGGCTGAGATTGCGACTCGCTCCAAAGAAGTCCTGGAACAAGTGGGGTTGACAAACATCACGAAAAAAATCGGTAGCTACTCCCGTGGCATGAAGCAACGTCTCGGGTTGGCGCAAGCCCTATTAAATCAACCGGCCCTTTTAATTTGTGACGAACCCACCTCGGCTTTGGATCCTTTGGGACGACGAGCGTTTCTGGATATCTTTGCTAGTCTGCGGGGCAAAACCACCGTCTTGTTCTCCACTCATATCTTAAATGACGTCGAAGCGATTTGTGACCATGTCGCGATTTTGCATGAAGGACAGATTCAGATGGCTGGATCTTTGGCGGATATCAAAAGCACCCACGGGAAATACAATTATCAGCTCCGTTTTGCAGAAACAAGCACCTTACACACATGTCAACGCTATTTGACTGCAGCGGGCATTGATAGCAGTATCTCTCAGGAGGCTCAGCTATTGCAAATCCCCACTTTGGCCCCCGAAACAGACGGTCAGCGCTTGTTGACCTTACTCGCACAACACCAACTTGTGCCTCGTCGTTTTGAACTTGTGGCACCTAGTTTAGAACAGATATTTTTAAAGGTGGTGGGCTCCCATGCCTAGGCAACTTGTGATTCAACTAAAAAAAGAACTATTCGAATCGGCGCGCAAAAAACGACTGCTAATTTTAGCCATCGTGTTTGTGGCCGCAGGGATCATGTCCCCGACCTTGGCTAAATTGATGCCCGAAATCATGAAAACAGCTCTTCCAGAGGGCATGAACGTTCAACTTCCTGCCCCAACTAGTGTCGATGCTTGGACCCAATTTTTCAAAAATAGCCTGCAATTTGGGTTACTGGCGTTAGTCTTGTTATATGCCGATACGTTGTGCGGCGAGGTCACTGCTGGAACTTTGATCAACCTTTTAACCAAAGGCTTGGATCGCCGTTGGGTGGTGCTTGGCAAAGCCCTTCAGCTCTTTCTCTTATGGACAGTGGGATTTTGGTTATCTTTTGCCGTCAGCTGGGGGTATACCCGCTACTTTTTCGACGATGCCCCAGCAGGCAGCTTATTTTTCAGCTGCCTTGCCCTCTGGCTATACGGCTGCCTTTTCTTGAGCTTCTTGATGACCGCCTCAGCAATCGCCGCCAGTGGCCTCCAGAGTTTGTTATTGATGGCCCTCCTCCTTGGCCTCACCATGTTATTGGGAATATTTAAACGAATCCAACGCTTCGATCCCTTTACTTTAGGCAGTCGCAATCTGGAATGGCTGACAGGTAGTGCCCAGCTGGCGGATAGTTGGCCAGCATTCGTGCTAGCCCTAGTTTTACTAGGTGGCGCGCTTGTAAGTGCCGTGATGCTCTTTCAACGCCGCCTACTTTGAAAGACTTAACTAACTTAAGAATCGTTACTATTACTGGAAAAGAGAAAGAAGGAAATGCTATGCTCGGTTTGCTCTTCGTTGGTATTTTAGTTTTCATCAATTTTATCATGGCTTATAGTGTGGGGTTGGCGGGAAAGCCCCACAAAAGTATTGTCTTGGAAAATACCTTGCCCCAATCTCAGCTGAAGCATCCGGATGTGGTGGCTTTGGGTAAGGAATATCGGCAGCGCCTCTTATGGGCAGCTGGCCTCTTTTCCCTCCTTTCGTGTAGCCTCTTTTTGATCCACTATGAAGCCATCTTCATGACCCTTTTTTGGCTTTTCCTATTTTTGCCGATGGTGACGATGTGGGGCATCGAGGTGCATTACATTCGTAAAATGGCCGCTCTCAAAGCCGCAAAAGGTTGGCAGTTACCAGTAACACCTGTACAAATCGATACCAAACTACTGGTCACCAAAAATCAAAAAATTCTCGGCTTTGGCTGGTTGTTACCGCCGCTGGTGTTGACAATTGGACTATGTATTTTCGCTTGGTTTAGCAACATTGATGGCAAACTCATCTATATTCTCACTGCCATCTTTTTGTGGATTGTCGCTTGGGGCTGTTGGTACGTGGTGGGACGCCTACCGGTTGCTGCACCCAGTGAGGATCCCCAGATCAATCGCCAATACAACGATCTCACCAAACATGATTGGTCCGTAGTGGCGGTAGGGATTGCTTACGGCATGTTAGTCGTCTTCGCCTTGCCTGTTTTAAGCATGTCTCTGCCTGCTAGTTTCTCCAAACTCTTGGCGGCCCTCTTTATCTTGTTAACCTTTGGCAGTATTTTTCTATGTATCTGGTATTTATTGCGTCTTAGAAAAAAACAAGACCAACTGTTGGCTACGACAGCTCGTTTTCGCTATGCTGACAAGGACCAATATTGGCGGTATGGCGTGTATATCAATCCTGATGATAAAACTTTGATGGTCTCCGATCGCATCGGCTTGAATATTGGCGTAAACTTCGGTCGCCCCGCTGGTAAAGTTTTGGGGGTTCTCACCTTGTTATTGGTCCTCGGGTTAATGGTCTTTACCTTGTATCCGACGTATCTCTGGGACTTTGCCAAAGATTCCTTCACCGCCAATCTCCAACAAGAACGCTTGGAGCTGGCTGCCCCTTTTGTGAAACCCTCTAAAATTGAACTAGCGGATATCGAAAGTACCAAGCTAGTAACAGCTTTACCCGCCCCTACCACCCGCTCCAATGGTTATGGAGGTCGTTATTACCAAATGGGAAAATTTGAAGTCGCTGGCAAAAATGCGACCCTCTATCTAGATACCCGCTCCAAACCCTATCTACAAATTGTTACCGCCGAACGGGATTATTATTTTACCTTTAAACAAGCGAGCGAAACCAAGGCCTTTTATCACCACCTGACCAAAGCCTTGCCTGCACATGATTGATCAAAAATGGTCTCAACCCTTGGAAGTGTTATCATTTAACATTCCCGAGGGACAGTGCTAGACTAATATTGTAAATGGTATGGCTTCAAAAAATATGTCAAAGGGATGACAATCATGAATAAAATTGAAGAATGGTTACAACAAGGTGGAGAAATCTTCGTTGTGCAAGAAGGCGAAGGTGGTCACAAAATCAGCGCCTATGACGAATTGGTCAAACTCGCCATGCCCAAACACGGAGACGGCCTAGCAGAAGCAGTCATCATCGAAAAAGATGGCCAGAGCCTGAAATCCACCGCCAACGAACCCGGTCTGGATAACCTCGTCTCAGCCATCGAAAAAATGATCGCTGACTTCACCAAATAATCTGGGCCTCATAACAAAACCAAAAAGCCCTGGTACAACAGCTCGTTTGACTGTTTTACCAGGGCTTTTTTTGAGATAAAAAAAACTTCTTCTGGAGACCAATCAGAAGAAGCACGATAGCTAGAGCCTAACAGACTCCGCCGATGACTCCGGCAGTAGGACTCGAACCTACGACATCATGATTAACAGTCATGCGCTACTACCAACTGAGCTATGCCGGAATGAATGATTTTGATAAAATTATCTTATCAATTGCTAGCAATTTTGACAATATCTTTTTGGCAATTTTCGCAAAAATCTTTTTGAGTACCTGCCCCGACAACCTAAAAAAAGCTGAAACCTGTTATCTAAAGGTTTCAGCTTTTACTTGTGAAGCCACTTAACGGCTTAATAGCTACTTTTTGTACTGTTTTTATGCACATTTTAATGTGTGAATAAACACTGAAAACAACACATATCAAGTCAGCTAAAATTATATTTCGTGGCAAGCTCGTGGCTTAGCCACAACAGATGGTTGTATTTTTTTTATATTTTGTTCGCTTTACAAAACAAACATACGTTCGTATAATTTTAGTGAGGTGAGCAAGATGACAAATGAATTGCATCCATACCAAGACAGAAAAAAATTAAAGTGGAACGGCTTCTTTTTATCCGAACATACTGCGATGGTGGCCAAAGAAAAGAAAGAGCGGGCTATCGTAATCAAACCAAAAGAAAAGCTAACAGAAGAAGAAATCGGCTCTATCCTGTCGGAGGCTGTAGTTAAAAGCAAGCGTGTAGCCGTCCAGTTAGATAAAGTGGTAGACGATAGCTATCTGCCCGATATTGCTGGCATGGTCAGCGGTTACGACGAGGCTGGCATCTACGTTGGCGGTGAGCGAGTTAATTTTGACGAAATCAGGAATGTGGAGTTTCAATCGGTCGCTAAATGGTCAGAGTTGGAGGACTAGTATGAAAACTATTCGTGGGACAGTGTCTAAAATCAGAATCATAAAAATGGCAGCCTCTCCCCTCGTCTATTTTAAATTAGGCGATATCAACTGCTTAATCGCTGCGCACTCGCTATCCTTTCTGGCAGATGCTGCGGAAGGTAGTAAGATAGTAGTAGCTGGAGAATACAATAGCAGGAAACAGTTCATCTGCCGTCGATATACGGTAATTGGTAAGCCACAGATAGTGATTGAGTACGAAAAATCTATGTATCCACACCGAAAGAAAGTATAAGCTGCGTATCTACCATTAAAGGAGGCGGTTGCGTGGGTACAATCAAATACTCAAAATCCCACATCACAGTCTAAGCAGACGGCAACACGCATATCTGTCTGGCTGGTAGTTGGAATATCTCGCAGTTTATGACATGTTAGTGAGCCTGCTATTAATTTAGCGGGCTTTTTTTGATACAAAAAAAGAGCCTACGAACGGCTCTATTCATCGGAATCACCAAAGTCAAACTCTATTTGTTGCGCTCCTTTAATGTGTTGCAAAACTTTAACTACTGCGTACTCTGGTTTCAAACCTGAATCAGTTATCTTCTGTTTGGTACGTAACTGTACCTTTAAAGTATCGTTGGCACCAAATTGAGTTTTGTTGTTTTTTACATTAGCGACAAATTCTTTATCCTCAATCCTTGCATAAAAAGATTTACCACCGTCTGTCAGCTTCCACTTTTCATCAGCGAATGAAATATTGATTATTTGCAGGTACATAATTGATTCGGTAGGCTCTAACTCTGTTTCTATCAATTCCGGAACCTCGAAAGAATCTTTGTCATCTTTCGTTATTGTTAGGGTCTTCTCGGTTTCTCGTATTACCTCAATTGTATTGATACCAGACTTATTTAGTGGTTTAACAAATTCTTTTGTTCGCTTCCTAAACTCAACATTTTTACTTGCCTCG
Source organism: Enterococcus diestrammenae (assembly GCF_049384045.1). NCBI lineage: Bacteria > Bacillati > Bacillota > Bacilli > Lactobacillales > Enterococcaceae > Enterococcus > Enterococcus diestrammenae. The sequence goes on along the minus strand of NZ_JBMRGR010000016.1, from coordinate 38,690 downwards.
TAAGATTCTTTTGGCATTGTAAGACTTGTCTTATCATCAAATGTAATTTTAATTTCTCCATCGCCAACTTTTTCTTTGGCTGTAGGAGCAGCTTTTTTTAATTTCTTGATGAAAGCAACAGCTCCGAAAATCCAGTGACAATTGCAATGAGAGATTGGATTGCATCAGACTCTTTACCAGTAAACACATCAATAGCTTGAGAAAGCAGATCCTTACCATTCACAAGCAAAAGATCGACTATAAACGATCCTTCATCTGTAGCTTTAATATCCAAAGATACCGGCTCCTGGTACGGATAAACAATGGTTTGGTACTCTTGTAGTGCTTCTGATAGCGATAGCAGTGATGGCGCAAGATCTTTAATGGGAATTCTTCCATCAACTATAGCATCTCCAGCATATCGTACCGAAAATTCATATTTTGCCATACTTATCCCTCCTTCAGAATGATAATACCTCAGCGATAGTCAGTTGGCAATTCCCAACATGATACATTAAAAAATTCTTGTCCACTAATCCCCGTTTTTACTGAATAAAACTTTTTTCATCAATCAATGGTATAATTTAACTGTGGCCTTTCTCCCTTTCCTAGAATGCTGTCCTAACCAACATCTAAACCCGGCCACACTTGTCCCTTGTCAATTCCAGCAGATTGAGAGGGGCTATTTCCGTCTCGTTTCAGTCATTTTAGCTAAATACTCATGTGTTATAATGATGCCGAGGTGATACCAATGAGAAAAATACTAGATACCATTTTGACCATACTATTGTACTCGTTATTGTTTTTGGGAATGATTATTGTCATCATTGTTGTTCTGAAACTTTTCTCAAAATGAATTGCGCTCTCGTTTTTTCAGTGGTACTCTACCTGTGAGCCTTCATTAATTTATTGGCTCTATGTACACGAAAAGTAGCCGGTTTTCTCCCAAAGAATCTTCCCCAAGTTTCCTGAGACCGGCTACTTTTTTGTGAAATACGTTGTCCTACATAATCTAAACAAGAAATCAAATTTTTGCAAGTGATATACTATTTCCGATAGTTGCCCATTAAAAAAGCTCGGGACCTCAGCTAGGGGATTCCGGGCTTTTTGATCTGCTAAACTTTGTTTTTGCTTACTTGAGATAAACAGTAGGCACCCAGCCGAATCCATCTACCTCAGACCAGTTCTTGCTACCGTGGACTGACTGCCCATTATTAGCCGTAGCGGTGACTTTGACCTTTGTACCCTTTTTAAGGATACGGTAGCCACTAGCAGTTTTAACGATTGGGCTAGAAAGCGACTGACTCGTGTAGACATTAAGCTTGTCGATAGTTACCGTTTTGTTCTTGCTGGTTGATGGTTTGGAGCTACCATTTAAATCTGCTGCAGCTGCCCACCCAAGGCCGTTAACATGATACGGTTTTTTCTTGCCTTTAGCGATTTTATCAATCTTTCCAGATTTACCTCGACTCTTACTTGATTTGCCAGATCCATCCGCATCCTTATACAGATTTCCAGTGACTTTAACGGTATCACCTGTCTTCAGACCAGCAGTTGGTTTTGATTCAGAAGGGGAGCTATCTTTATATCCAAAACACGCCAGCATCGCTGCAATCGCCTTATCTAAATTCTTGACTAGTTTATCCATATCGGATTTGTTATCAACAAAAGCCCATTCGATTAACAGCACTTTTTTGCCTGGATAACTATTCCGTGCTAAATATAGCCAACTACCATCTTTAGCACCACGATTGGTTAACCCCGTTGCTTTAGAAATAGCAGCTACCATTTCCTCTGCCTTGCTCTTACTTGATGGTGAGCCGTACAAGACCTCCACACCGTGCGCTGTGCCATTGAATGCATTTAAGTGGTTGGACAAGGCCCATCCGTCTGCACCAGCATTAATTTTGGCAGTGATATTTCCAAGATTACTATTTGCGCTTGTGCCGGCATTGTCCGTTGTGTCTTTTGCTTTTGTGATAGTTAAAATCTTCTCGTTGATTTTCCGAGTAAAATCAGCCTCGTTATATCCATGCCCGCCAGCACCTGGATCAAACCAAGTGCTACCTGTTCTCTTACCACCGTGACCAGCTCCGCTACTTACGATACTCATTCTACTTCATCCTCCTTGTTGTAGTTATAGCTAGACACTCCAAAAATCAATCCAAGAAACGCGGTGAAAGCTGTCCAGATTGTCAGTACATCCTCTGTCATTGGCCAGTTGACTGTCTTTCCAACGACCGCGAACAGAGTACCTAAGCCTGGCATCACTAGTCCTACTGCCCACTTAATGACGTTGTACTGCTCATCAGTTAATTTAAATTTTGGCATTTGTTATTCTTCCTCCTTCTCAATTACAGGCATGGCACAGATACGTTCATACATCGCATGGCCTGTGCCGTTTCCTCCGAGTCCACTGTAGGCATTCCACAGATGGCTCATGTTATTTAGTTCTTTCATCGTCACCGCGCCACGTTTTAAAATGACTTCGTACGATGCATAAATTCGGTCGTGGAGACTGGCTAGGCTGGCTTCTTGGCGTAGATTGCCTTGTGTTTCTAAAGTGTCCAGCCGCGTGTCTAATTCTGTTTGGCCTTTTAGCAGTTCATCTAGCTGATCGTTACGCTTTTTAATCTCCTTATAGAGCTTCCAAAATTGCCGGCCAGCAAAGATGATTCCACCAATCAATCCCACGCCAAAATATTGCCCAAAAAATTCGTTAATCTGCTCCAACACTTCCATCTGCATTCCTTCTTCTCACTAAAATAAAAGGCAACCGACTAAAAAGCCGATTGCCAATAGTGCTATTCCGCTGTTTCTTCTTGCTTTTTTGCATTTGCTACAATCTCTGCCACGTTGTCTCTGATGGACGCTGGCACACTTTCAATTGTGCGCTTGCCTTCCAAGATATGCGTGGCATAAAGCATTTCTAAAGCTGAATATTCCATGTTATCCCCTCCTTTCTATCTGCTTAATAGCATATCTGACAGGGCCAGCAGCGCTTCTTCTGCCAGCTCCTGCCGTTGTTTGAGTTCCTTGTTTTCTTGCTCCAGCGCTGTGATGGTCTCTTCCACTGATGGCGCTGGTGGTGTCTGCTCATCAATGATGGACTGGATGAACGCTGACATTAGCTCTGGATTATCATCAAACTCACCAGCTAACAGCTCTTCAAAGAGAGCCAACATTTCATCATCCATAGCCAAGCCTTGCTCTATTACAAGCGAGATATACAGTTCTTTAAAGCGTTGCAATTGTTCTTCCATGTGGTACCTCCCTAGATGTCTCCCGCAACAAAACTGCAAGAAACGTTCAACCAGCTTCCAGCATCACAATCTGCATAACTAGATCCACTGCGATAACGGGAAAACTCAATTCTTCCGTCAGTGTTTACGTACATTAAATAAATATTTCTACCGCTACCTTGCATTAAAAAATTACACCTTTGAGCAGGTCTATATCCAACAGGAATAGTTCCCATTACAGATGCATCTCCGGCCGGTATTACGGAACTGTTTTTAAATGATCCCGTTAATTGCACTAAGCGTCCATTGCGTGTTGCCGTGGGCCAGTTAGATCCACTAGTAGCATACTGACTCCACCCACTTGCCGCAGGAATCCCTACTGTAGGCAGTGTCATCAAGTCCTGATACGTCAAACTAACTTCTCCATAGGTTGGTGCATATCTTGGATCAGTAATGCCAATTCCATTAGGCCCAATTGATGCTCCCTTGAAAGTTGATACACCTGCATTCCCTTGGCCAACAGTCAATCCACCATTTCCTAGTGACCATGTACCTACACGCTGTGTTTTAGCAGCATCAGAATACATGTCACTCTGCAAGTAATCAGGATAGATTGTCAGTAACCCATTAGACGTACCAATGTTAGACTTCCACTCCATGCTAATGTTACCTGCAACAGTAGTAATTGCATGGATTTCTGTACCTGTGTCACCATAGTCAGACTCATTGACAAACCTTGAACCATTGATAGTTGTCCCTGTAATGGTGCTACCTGATATTGTTACTGCATTAAGTTCAACAATATTCAAGATAGACTGCTGGATAGTCTGCCCTTGCCAGCTCCCGTCATGGTAGACGTAGAAATCAGTCACATTGCCATTGCTGTCAGACTTCCACCACTGTTGCCCCTCTTTAGGATTGGCTGGTTGTGTGGGTCCAATGTACGGGTAGATACCTGTCATGCCTTGGATAAGAGCAGGCGTGGTATAGCTGACTGTGCCGTCAGACATGGTATTTTTAACTCTGCGCCAGACGTAGAGATTAGGGTTGGCGTTGTTTGGCACAGTGGTGGACCAGTTACCGCCTGTTTGACTGGTACTACTGGTGGAGACGTAGTATTCTTCTGTCACGGAAGATACGCTGACGCCGTTGCTTCCATCCTCGCCATCCTTACCGTTAGTACCATTATTCCCAATTTTGCCAACAGAATAGCCAGTCTCTGTTGTGTTATCAGTGTATGTCCACACAGTGCGTGTCCACATAAACTGCCCAGCCGTAGCCGTTGGAGGACTAGCTACCCATCCACTGGAGGGCGCTGTAGTCCCACTTGATGTCACCGCATACGTGATGGCCGTTGACTTAATACCCACGCCATCCTTACCAGCAATCCCGTCATTGCCGTCATTGCCGTCCTTTGCCACGTAGGCCACAGAGTAGCCAGTTTCCGTGGCGTTGTCTGTGTATGTCCAGATGGTACGTGTCCACAGGTATTGACCTTTGGTAACAGCAGGAGGATTGGCTACCCATGTGCCTGTTGGTGCTACTGTACCAGATGTTGATGCTTGGTAGCTGACTGCTGTGGACTTGATACCCTTGCCGTCTGCCCCAGCTACGCCATCTTGCCCACTCTCGCCAATAATGCGTCGCCACGTATAGTCAGCTGGATTCTGGCTTGCTGTCTCACTGTAGTCGGTGTACGTACCCTCGTACAGTGGGTAGGCATTGGCGTAGTCAACATTTTTGGGCGTGGTGTATGGTGTGGAAACACTACTCCATTCTAATTTAGGAACAGCAACCCTAAATGCAGTTGTATTAGCAACATTATTTGTCCTAAACAGAATAATCAAAGCTATATATGCTGTACTATCACCTTGAATGGTATACGTGTTAGAGTATTCTCCCCACGCACCAAGTGTCAAATCAGGGTGAATATCTCCTCCCCATTTGTATCTATTAGATGCTTCTGTCTTATACTCTTCAACAAGAACATGTGCTATGCCAGTATCTCCACTAGCATTAGGTGCTATACCTTTTAAAGCTATGCTAAATGATACTTTGTCACCTTTTTTTCCGTTAAATTTAGTTCTAGCTTCAGTAGATGCCCGCCTAACAGTTTGCCAGTCTACGCCGCTAGAAGTAGCTTGTACAACAGTGAACCCTTTATAAGTTTCATCAGTAACAACATGAACAGTGCCAACAGACCAAGAACCTGTGTCACCTGTAGCATCACTAATTATATTTTCATTTGGGTATACTTCAGTAAACCTATCCGTCCCATCAGGACTCCAGCTCCACGCTTGATGCACAACAGGTGTCTGGCCGTCATCACCAGTATCGCCTTTATCCCCTTTAATCAGAGACCATGCGTATTTTGTTGGGTCAGTGCTGTCAGCTTGCGTGTAGTCAGTATAGGTCCCAAGATACGTCTTGCCAGCAGAAACAGTGGTGCTAAAGCCTGTTTTACCGTCAGCACTGTTAGCCCAAGCTGTGTGGAAGTATGGCGTTTTACCATCTGCACCAGCTTTACCAGCCGTACCTTGCGCCCCGTCAGCACCTTTGACCAGAGTCCAAGCATAGTCGCTAGGTGTGGTGCTGTCAGTAGCTGTAAAGTCCACGTACATCCCAATGTATTTCCTGTCAGCGTTGGACACAGAAAAATCTACTGTACCATCAGCGCTGTTGGCATACGCTATGTGCGTGTACTGTGTTTGACCGTCAGCGCCTTTTGGACCAGCAATCCCTTGGTCACCTTTAGGACCTTGTGCGCCAGCCACACCACGCTCACCAGTATCACCCTTAATCTTGCTCCACGCATACTTACTAACGTCTGTACTGTCCGCAGACTCAAAGTCCACATACTGTCCAAGCCAAGCTCCTGCTGTTTCCCCGCTGTTAGCTGTCAGTGTTTTACCGCCATCATTGGAGTATTTAATGTGCAAGTAGCTTGTCCTGCCGTCACTACCTTTTTCTCCAGGAATACCGTCCGCACCTTTAACCAGTGTCCAGTCATAATCAGCAGGACTGGTGGACGGTGTAGGATTTTGCGATACTTGCATACCAACGTACATAGCGCCAACAGGATTATCTGTCATTGGTGTACCGTTGGAGTTGATGGAATATTTAATGTGGAGATAAGCTGACCGCCCATCTTGACCGTCTGCACCGTCAAAGTAATCTGACCCCTTGACTGGCGTTTTTCCGTCTTCGCCGTCGTAAACTTTAACAACCACACCGCTTGCCCCGCCAAACGTTTCTTCGCCTTTTAACGCCACATAGCTAAACGTAGCGGTGTCTTCAAAATCGTCTGGTGTCACTGTCAGCACAGTGCCAAAGTCAACGTGCAAAGCGTTCCATGCCTCATCTGGCGTGCCGTCTTTTAACTGTTTAGTCCAGTTAAAACTGTCAAACTCGCTTGTCACATCGTTGTTGTTTTTCTCGGCTTTGGCAGTATATGTCACCTCACCAATGCCGTTTTTAAACATCGATGACCCGACGTTTTTTAAACTAAAGATATATGTTCGAGCGACTTGCTCGGCATAATCTTTGACGTCATCAATGCGGTCTAACAACGATTGGCTGACCAAATTGTTTAGCACACGATAATTGGAGTACACCGTCTTATTTCTAGTGGGGTCGGTAAAACTGATGACTTGCTCGCTGATACGTGCTTCCAGCATCAGAATCGGATTGTATGCTTCGTCAATCGCTCGCACGGTGTCCCCAATATCCACGTCATAAAAGCCTTCAATCTCATACTCGTAGGCCGGCATACATTTAAGCTGTAACTCGGTTAATGCCCGATTGTAAAGCTCCGTGTCGGATTCCGTATCGTAGCTAAACTGCCCAACGATATACCCGCCAGATTTCTTTTCTGGTGAGCCGTAGATTTGATTAGCCATTGGAGCATAGAGGTATTCAGAGCCTTTTTTGGTAAAGTAAGCCACGTTGCCGTCAGCATCTTTAACCTCTTTCGCGACATTTTTGATCGTGACGTATTTCCCATCGTTCTCGTGTCCCCGTGGTTTAATCGCTGTGATTAATTCCGTTAAATCCACATTTCGGCGGATGCTTGAGACCTCTCGCCCGTATTTTAACTCGATATCTGGACGGTTAAGCCCTACCCGTTTTCGTAAGTGGACCAGTTGTTTGTTAACGGTTCGATCATCATTAAGCTGTGTCTCAAACTCTAACTCGGCATCAAAGCTGTTACAGATAGACAACAGCCGTTTTAACACGGTATCGTCGCCCTCCCATTTAAGCGTGCGGGTGTTTTTCGCAAACTCGTTAATGCCGATGGTATAACCCGAATCGTACAAGCAATCGTTGACGTATTTAGCGATGCTATACGCCTTGTCAGCGATGTACGGCCCGCGATACTCATTTAACAGGTCAAACGATAAATCCTCACAAAAAAGACGTATCGAGGTTTCCGTTTCCTCGACACGCCGAATCGTAAATTTATAATCTTTGTTTTTGTAAGTGAATATCAGAAAATTATTTGCTACGAGATACTGGAAGTCTTCCATCTCAATGTCCGTCGCATTGGAGTATATCCTGTGCTTTTTAGCGACAGTTAAATCAAACGTACTCGCACCATTATCCAAATAGCGATGAAACTCGTCATCAGAAAAGTGGAGCGCTCCAGACACTTCATTATCCATTACCGCTACTGTTTCATCGTTCTTTGTTACTACATAGATTTTCAAAGGCTAAAGCCACCTTTCTCTCAAAGTCCCCGTCACAATTGGCGTTTCCGCAAAGTCCGAATAGTAAAATTCCACGTACCATGTGCCCGGCGGGATTCTTAAATCCACCGAACCTTGAATGATATCGTTCATCGCTAAAAGCTGATTGACATAAAACTTGCCAGTTGTGCCGTCATAATGTAGGACATCGTCCGCGCTATAGCGGTTCGGGTCATCCGCCCATTTATCAACATTAATCCACCTAAAAACAAAGTTTGTGATACTCTCGCCCAAACTGTTTAGTTTTGGAACTAGCGCATTGTTAAATCGTGCGTGTGGCCAGTAAGTCGTGCCAGTAATCGGTACATCGGCCATTTCAGCAACCGTAAATTTCTTTTGGTACTGCCAGTTGTATTGTGCGACGTTATCGTTGGTGCCAAGCTTACGGATTTGAGTAAGTCGGAACGTAATCGCGCTTCCTACACGAGAAATGCGCACGTCATACCACGAGCCTGTGGCTTTTTTTAGATCGATGCTAATCATCGTTTTTATCACGTCACTATCCGGTGGCATAACAAGAAATTCAAAAATTCCTTCGCTTTTCGTGTTTTTGCTATCACGCAAAACCGCTGTAGCCACCACGCTATCACCGCTCAGTAAATTAAACTCTTCGCGTATCATTTGTTTTGGCGAAGTCGTTCGGAAATTGCACCGCCAAATGGCTTCGAAATTACCAGTATTAATACCGTTAGAGTTGGATGGAATATCTCTGTATAATGTTGGACCAACCCAACAAGCCTCTGTATTTGCCGGAAAAACAGGTACCGGCCCCTCGCCCGTCCAATTAAAACTCCCCTCACCAAAACGGTTAGGAATGCCAGAAACGGCGATAGGATAGTATGTTTTGGCTTTTGTGCTGTTTAGCTCCCAATTTGGTTCGTCAGATGGCCGTAAGCTGTTCTTGGCTACAACGTCTGTGCGCTGATACGTGTGGCCGTCTACTTCCGCAGCGTTACCAACTTCAAACGCACCCAATGGGCCGACAACGCCTAGAAAGCCATTGTCTGATGTCATGGTGGCGTCGAAGGAGAGTTCGGTTGTTTCTGTTCCGTTGTTTTCGATTTTCATCATCAGGACACCATCGGAGTTTAGATTAGCGATGTATTGCGTTTCGCTAACTGATTCAGAGTAGCCTGTCGGGATAACCCAAACGATGGTGCCATAGCCGAAGAAATGCTTCTCGTCCACGTTAGTATCTCCGTCAGGTATAGCCATGACATATTTATCTGGCTCATCACCAAAAATAACAGGAACAGGATCACTAACATCTAAAATCCCAGCAAGCTCACGCCGTTTAGAAATAAGATCATATCTCAAAATAAAATCCATTTCGTACGTCGTAGAGCCTTTTGAATAACCGAGATATTGTTCACCGTGTGTCATTCCTAGCTTTTGAAGGGAGTTTTTCCTTTCTGGTCCTATCCCTCTTCTTAAATCTGTAACTTGTAGATAGTCGTTTAGTTCCACGCCATTAACCAATACAGACAAGCTCATCGAATTCCCCCTCCTCTATTTCTTCTTTGTGATTCAAAATTATTCCGTTGTTCAACGTATTTGGCGGTAGCGAAACCAAGCTCTCTCGGAGCGTCCGGAGAAAGATAAACGGGTACAGTTATTTCTAAAGCGCGATCAGATTGCTGTTGTGATTGGTTGTTGTAGGTATTATAAATTTGGCTTGTACTACTTGGAGGAACTCTCAACGTACTACCAGAAATCACTTCGGCACTTGGAAACACAACTTCTGGAGAAATAGCCATGCTTAAACTATCCGCCATGCCTGTTACCGTTTTTTGAACGTCTAAGAAGCTACGTTCTAAACCATGATTCAGACCTTCCATGATGGCATTACCAGCGGGAATCAGCAGTTTTCTGTCATAACTGATTGGGCCTTTGTGCTCAGCGATCCAGCTAGCCACACCGCCAACAAAGTTTTTAACACCTTCAAAAGCCGATTGTAATCCACCTAAAAATCCATTCATGATCGCGGAACCAGCACCGCTCAAATTAATATTAGCAAGTCCGCTTAGCGTATTTCTAACACCGCCGACGATACCAGAAATTCTGGAACCGACAGATGAGAAGACCGAAGCCATTGCCGAAAACGCCGAACTAACAGCGGATATCACTGATTTAATCGCGCTGCCAGCCGATGATACGATGGACCGAATACCGTTCCATACACCAGATAAACCGCTTTTTAACGAGCTGCCGGCTCGACCGAGTGCGCTGAAAACTGACTTAATCATGCTAATAACTGCTGAAATTCCGTTGCCAGCTACCGATACAACAGCCTTAATACCGTTCCAAGCTGCTGAAAGCACGCTTCTTAGTGATCCCCCGGCATGACCTAATGCGCTAAATACCGACTTGAGCATACTAATGACAGACGAAATACCTTTGCCGGCAATCGAAACAATAGACTTAATATTGGTCCAAGCATTTGACAAAACTTTTCGTAAGGTAGTGCCTGAACCCGTCAAACTGGTGAATGTACCGATAACTACACCGACCCACTCTGCTACTTTGGACAAAGCTGGCGCAGCAGATTTCAACGCAGCTACTAAAAATTTAACGACTGGCGTTAAGATTTTAATAACGTTTGTAGCGAACGTAAACGCAGCAGACACGCCCATCAGTATGCCTTTGAACACGCCTCCTAAAAACGCGCCTACTATTTGAAAAGCCGGCATCAACGCGTCTGCCAGAATTGCAATCAAAGGTTGCGCAGCATTCCACAATCCGGTAAATGAATTAACGACCGACGTCACAGCAGGCGCCACAATCGCCATCAACGTAGAAAACGCGTTTTGAATTGCCGGGACGATAGCTGAAACAAAAATCTGAAATCCCGAAAAATCAAGGTTTGCAATTGCTGCGGAAATTGTTGAAATTATTGGAAGAACCGCGCTTACCATCGTTCCGAATAGCCCGGGGATTTGTCCCAAGACCACACCTAAAGTCTGCATAACAACCGAACTTAAATTTGAAAATCCTGTCTTTAAATTAGTCATAATCAATTGGACTTGTGACATAAACGACTGAAAAGCGCTAGTATCTCTAAAATTATCCATAAATAACGCGACTTGGAGCGTTCCTTCAGATATCCAAGTCAACAGGCGATTAACAGCGTCTGCCATGCTAATAAAAATGCTTGTCGCGCTTGATCCCCCGCTTAAAACACCAAAGAAATCAGAAACGACACCACCAACAGCCTGAAATATCACTTCTAAGTCTGAAGCAATTAACTTCAATGGTTCAAATGCTGACTTAACCTTTTTAAAAAAGCTATTAACATTTACGCTAACACCCAGCCTGTTAAACATTTCAGCAAAACCAGTACGAAGAAGTGTTCCAACGGCTGTTGGTAAGGCTTTCAGGACGTTTGTTACCATCGGAACAAAATTCCCAAAAAGAAATGTGGAAACGGTTTTAGCCAATGCGTTTAGATCGTCAGTGATATCCATACCTAGTGACATTTTGCCTAAGACGTTGTTAAATGCCGCTTTCATCGACGCTAACGAGCCAGAAAAAGTTTCAGCAGACTCTTTAGCGGTTGTTCCCGTGATGTCTAACTCTTCTTGTACTGCGTGGATTGCATCATAGACATCGGCTAAGTTGTTGATATCATATTTAACACCTGTCAACTTCTCGGCGTCTGATAAAAGCCGTTGCATTTCCTCTTTAGTACCGCCGTATCCAAGTTTTAAGTTATCAAGCATGGTGTAGTTTTGTTTTGCAAACCCCTGATAGGCATTTTGGATATCTTGCATGTTGGTACCCATTTTATTAGCGTTATCAGACATATCAATTAATGCCATATTTGCCTTTTCGGCAGCTTTTTCAGTATCTCCGCCCATTGATTGGAGCAAGGAAGCGGAAAAACTTGTGACGCTTGTCATGTAGTCGTTCGCAGATAATCCAGCTGTCTTATATGCTTCATTAGCATATTTTTTAACCTTATCCGCAGAGCCTTTGAAGAGGGTTTCCACCCCACCGAGAGATTGCTGCAGATCAGCGCCTTGTGCCAAAGAAGATGACACTACTTTGCCAATTGCTACAGCGGACGCAGCAATAACTGCTCCCGCCACTTTTAAACCAGTGGCTATTTTCGAGCCAAGGCTTCTGCCGGTTTTGTCTCCGGTTTCATCAATTCCTTCGATGCTATTTTTAACATCATCAACGGATTTGATTGCTTCTTTCCCATCCGCTTGGATTAAAATTCTAACTTCACCATCAACCGCCATAGTCAATCACCTCCGCTTCATTTCTGTCTGGCAAAGCAAACTCCGCTTTTTGTTTTCTGATTCTCTCTCGTTGTTCTGGATCTTTGATTTTTGATAAATCAGTTGAACGTATCTGCCGAATTTGACGAAAAACAGTATCGTCAGGCAATGCATTTAGCAAAGCGACAAACTTCGTCCAATGCAGCTCACCTTGCTGATTTATCAAATCAATCCGATATGTCTGCATAAATGCTGCATAGATATATCGGGCGTCAGCATCAAAGTCAAAATCAGGTTCTTTGTCTTTTTTAGGTGTCGGCATCGGATCACCATTCAAGTCGTATCTAACACCCGTCGTCTGTTCTGTCGTAATCAACTGATTGATTTCTTCATAAGCTTTTATCCATTTGGTACTTTCCGGAATGTCGCCAACGATTAATAGCTCAAGGTACGTTTGGAGCCTGTCAAAAAACGTCATCTCTTGGTCTTTTAACGCTCGAAACGCGGTTAATACTTGGTCAAAGCTAAAATCGAGCGGATAAACGACATCGTCTATTTGGATTTCATCGGTGAATTTTTCGTCTAAACGAAACATGCGATTCACCTACTTTTTGCGATTTTTTAGATACTTCGCTTGTTTATTTTTTGATTGAAGCTGGATTTTACCGATTCTTTTCTGGATTTCTTTATCGACATGTTCCGAGACTTGTTCGTAAAGCGCGAGCATATTAATAAAGCTACTTCCTCCGCCAGAAGCAGAAATTTTCTTGTATGTTCCACTACCAAAATCTGCATCAAAACGAGCTTCTAGCATTTCTTCAATGCCTGCTACCAACTGCTCCAAGTTTTCATCGCTAATCTCTTCATCACCGATAGCTTCCGCATATTTTTCTTGTATAGCTTCGATAACAGCCAGAGTTTCTTGCTGTTTTTTGGAATAGTCTTTTAATGCTTTGTCGCTAATGTCAACGTGCAGCACAAAATCTTCCACTTTTGATGGGTCTTCTTTATCCTCCACGCCGATTGGGATATTAATGACGGCGGAGCTTAAAATAATTTTTTCTGCCATGTTCTTCCTCCTAAAGAAAAAAGACGGCTGCTATTAAGCAAGCCATCAATTGTTAGTTATTCTCCGGAACCTGTTCCGGCTGGCGTTATAGTTGGCGTTTTGACAAAGTCTAAACGTCCAGACAGCACGCCGTATTCAGTAGCTGTACCACCACCAGATTTGATTTCTAGTGCTTTAGCGATGCCTTCTACCGTGTCGCCGTTTTCTTCGATAATTTTATGCCACAGCAAACGTTCTTCGTCAGACTGTGTCCGTTTCATGCTGTGGATTAGTTTGTGAGCTGGGTCTTCGGGATCATATGTCCCTTCAAATGTCCATTTTTCAGAGCGCCCCAACAAGATTTCTTCTTCGCTACCATCGCCCGCATAATCACCCGCAGTGTCGGTATTTTCTTCGGAGTCATCGTTGATATCTGTGACCCATTTAGCAAGACGCAGATATTGTTCTTCCGTTGGTTTGGTCGCTTCGTCAGTAAACGGTGCGATATAGTGTTGGCGTAGCGCATTCTTTTTACGTGCCATTTTTCAGCCTCCTAATTGTAGGATGTAACTTCGATAGCTACATCAAGATTAAAAATGTAATAGCCAGTATCATCCAAATTTGTGATAAACGGCTTGTTTGTAACGGTTATCCCGTCAAAATCAAAAGAGCCATCCTTACTGGACAGCTCCTCTAACTCTTCTAAAAAACTTTGTGTAGCCCACAAAGTCTGGTGTATTTTCTGTTGGTCTTTGGATTTCATCGCAAACTCAAAGTTTAATACTTGGTCTTTGATGCCGTCGTAATACCGGCGTACAACCTTAGACCCCGGAAGAGGATAGACTACGAATGACTCATCGGGTTTGAGATATCCGAGCAAACATCGGACGGGCAATCCGTCAATGGTATTCACGCTATCTTTTAAACGTTCGATTAAATCCATCAGAAACCCGCCCCTTTCACAAATGTTTCAAGCCATGTACTCATAAATACTCCCTTGGCCTTCTCGTCCCAACGTGGGCCTGTTCCCGGTGTCGTGTATGTCCAGTTGCCCGGCGCATAATAGTGGCGTCGTGCATAGACCGAGTTCCATACTAATTGCTTGCCATCAGATGCTACTTGTCCTGATTGACGGAGATTCCCGTCTTTTTCTGGTACAAAGTTCTCATTCATATCCGACAGCATCTTGTTTGCCATGTAAAACTGCCCACGATCAAACGCTTGCTGGGATATCTTCTTTTTAACGCCGGAAAGGTCAATTTTGACTGATATGCCTGCCATCATTTAACCTCCAGTCGCCAGCCGATTTCTTGGCCGTTGATGATTAAAGGCTTAGACATCACGATGGTGTAGTCCTCACCGTCAAAAGTCACCGTATCCTCTACCTTAAAAGCCGGAATCTTGCCAGAATAGCGGTTGGTCATGGTGATTGATGCATTAGGCGCCGTCTCAGAGCTGTTGTTGCCAGACCGCGTGAATTGTGTCGCACGATTAAACCAACAGTGTTCGATCTCGACGGTCTCGGTGATTGGCTTTCCCCAATCGTCCTCGCCCGTCTTTACCGAATAACTGATGGTATGGCAGAAGGCTCGCTTAGGCGGTAACGGATAATAAGCCATTAGCCTAACCCCCTATACAGCAAGCCTGTGCCAGATAACGCCCAGATAGCATCTTCCGAGATGATAGACGTACTAGCATTACCATCAGCACTAGAACCGCCCGTAGACACGCTCATGCCGTCTACTGACCAAGACTGCGGACTACTCATTTCTGACGCTGTAGTAGCGCCGACTTGATGCATGTAATCAATCTGAAGCGCTACCGACTTCTTGAACTTCGTCCGGCGAAAGTCGCTTGGGTCTTCATCAATTGGGTTAATTTGGTAAAAGTTTCGTGTCTGCAGGTCCATGAAGTCACTGGCTTTTTCAACCAAACTCTCGAACTCTGCTTTGTCAACACTCTCATAGCCAAGCGCTGTGTATTCTTCATGCGTTAGATACGCCATCTTTATCACCGCTTTCTACCAGTGCCAGAAGGTCTGCCTTAATTGCGTTGGACGGATAATCTACGCCAATGCTATCAAGATACGCCTTAATCTCTGCCACTGTGTTCTTAGCTGTAGGACGCCCTAAAGCTGTTGTTAGGGCGGTTTTAGGGTGTCACTTCCGCAGCGACATAAGAAACGTAGATAGCTTTCTTAGCGTTGTCAAATACAATCGCATCGTAGTAGTCCAAACCTTTAATGGTATCGCGGTAACCAGACCGGTCGGAAGACGCAGGAACAGTGTCCACAGTACCAAATTTAACAATTGGCGCTACTGCTGTTAATGGTGTGATGATGAAGTTGATGGTGTCTTCGATATTGATACCAGCGAAACGATTTTTCGCCACTTTGATGATTGGCACACCACCGTCGATTTGAGCCACAGTACGGTTAATACCGTTGATAGCTTGTTGGTTGGTGCTGAAGGATTTAGTAACACCTTTTGCATTTTTCAACAGACGATAAGTTGCAGCAGAAACGAACATTACATAACCGCCAGGCACTTCGTTATCAGTCATGTATTCTTCGGCTGCATCATACGCCGCCAAAATAGTGTCTTCTGTCAACGTTTCAGTCACTTTGTTACCAGCATTATCAAACAACACTTGGACAGCGACTTTGTCACGATGTGGCACAGTGATCAAGCGTTTGTGTTCCGTCACCACATTGCTGATTGTCAACGCTGCGTTTTCGCTTCGGTCTAATTGGTCGACGTCGTAGCCAAACCAGTCTTCATGAGTGAGTTTCACTGTTTCTTTTTCGATGGAAATAGCGCTCCGTGCGTTGTCTTGGTTACGTTTGTATGCTGTCGCTTCCATGAAACCAGACATTTTGTTAATGCGCACTTCGTTAGCGCCGACAAAGTCTGCAGAGGTAATGCTTTTCGCGCCTTGGGTCAATACGTCCCAAACTTGCGAATCCGCTCGAAACTCTTTGTCTAATGTTGCTAGGTCTTTACTGTCTAATACTACTGCCATATTTATTCACCTAATCTTTCTTGAATTTTTTGTACAATGCTTTTACCTTCGTCAGAACCACCTTTAGGACTTCCACCAGCGAAAATCGTTGGCTTGTTAGGTTCTGCTGTTTGCTGAAACAAGTAATCATTAGCCTCTTGAACCGCCTTTAATTGCTCCTCTAAGCCTTCCACGCCTTTATCGGACACAGTTAACTTGTCAGCATCTAAAAGCGCCTTAACGGCTGTGATATTGCGTGCCCCTGCTTGTGTTACTGCTAGTTCGATTGCAGATTGCTTTTTAAGGTCTGCAATCGTTGTTTCAGAGTTGGTTTTTGCATCATCAAACTTGGCTTGTAATTCCGCAAGTTGAGTGGTTAAGGCTTCATTGCCTTTTGCTGATTCTTTCAGCGTGTCCAGCTCGGTTTGATTGGATTCCAACTGTTGCTTAGCTGTGTCCCGTTCGCCTTCTAAGGTAGCTACCTGTGCATTTAGTTGGGTTACGGTCTTGCCATGCAATGCCATGATTGACTTAGCTGTCTCCTCTTCAACTCCAAGAGCGATTAAATCTTCTTTTTTCATTTGTTGCGTCCTCCTAAGATTTTTTTGAGTGGCAACTACCACTATGAGCCGTCTTTTAGAGACTTCCGAGCAGGTCTAGGTAAAACAAAAAGCCCTATCGCTAGGACTTATCCACAATTATTTCCAAACCCGTCGAATTCGATGGGTTTAAACTACCTTAACCCCGGCTAGGGAGATACTTCGGACCACACTCCCGCCTGACCATTAACGATTGGTCTCCGATGTACAGCTACTAACTCGCCGTTGGCTCCATAGACTTCCTCAGTTTCCCATTCGTCCGGCGGTTTCTTAATCTTCCGCTTGATCTCTTCGATGCAATACCGCTGATAGTTCTCGTCCAGACCTTTAAAAAACTCCACAAAAGCATTTTCGTTACTCGGTTTTCCTTGGTTTTCCATAACGATTCCTCCTTAAGAATAGACCTGCTCCCGACTGTAATCTCGATGTAGTAGCGTATCGTTGTCACTGATGTATTGTCTAAGCGATGCTTGCCGTTTACGGATTAGTTGTCTAAAATGATCCACTTCCTCCTCGGTCCCGACTAGCTCCGTGGACCTAAGCATCTTCTTGGCTTGGCGGATAGAAGTTTCTAGGCGTCGTTGTTTGGCAACTAGCTCTGCATTCTTGATAGCCTCTTTCTCGCTTGGCGGCTTAGGATATTGGCTTATATCCATATCCGGCAAGCAAGGCGTCCAGCGATGGTGGCAGTTAATCCCACCACAGCCAGACGGCTCTCGCCATCCATAGTCAAAAACAGAAGGTAGATACCTTAGCTCGGCCGGCACCTGATTGACTGGAAACATCAAAACAACGTGCCCTTGTATAGGCGCACATGCTTCACGAGCCGCCGCTTTGGTACTCATATAAGCCGTGTAGCAATCGTATTCCGCCATGCGGGACAGTCTCAAATCATTGTTAACGTGATGATTGGTGCTATCAACTACCATGCGAACGTACCGCTCCAAGCTCCAATCGTGCCCACCTTTGTCCTTTAAACCGGTTTTAATACCGCTCTGGACTAATTCCTTAACCGCTCGTTTAAAAGCGTTCTGTGGCGTTTCTAGCCCCGTTGTGACACGGGCGAGGGTTTTATTAAGGATATCCGTGTAGGCTTTAGCTACGCCGTTATCTTCGAAGTTAGTTGATAGTAAGGTTTGATTAACATAGTTCTCAATATCAAGCCACGTACTATCAAATAATTGATTGAGTATCTGATCTAAATCAGACCAAGGCTTTTCAGCGCGGTTCATCAGGTTTGCGAGTCTCCTATTTTCATCGCTTGCTATCTGATAGCCGTCCTCTTTAATCAACGAGGCGAGCTGTTTCTTGGATAGCTTAGACGTCTGACTCACGAGCTTTTGAACTGTGTCCCAGTCAAGTGAGCCTAACTCATTCAGCTTTTGAAAATACCAGTTCAACACCTCGTCAGATTGAAGGTTTTCGAGGTCTTTTGTGTTCAGACGTTTCACAATCAGCTTGATGATTTCATCTTCTAAATGCTGGTATAGGTCCACTAGATAAGCGGATTTGATATCTTGCTGCGATTGCTTCGCCATCTAGATCACTCCGCTTCCGTTGGCAAGTCTGGAATCATGCCGGACATTCTAGCCCCTGACTCCCTCAAGCCTTCAGACAATAACGCTTGTCCCTGACCTTCTGGTAGTTCTAGAATCTCTTCTAGCGCCTTGGAAGTCGGATAGCCCATTGCAATTAGCTTTTGATAGTAAGTGATTTTCTCGTCAGTTGACTGGAACGCACCGTCTCTAAAATCCACACCAATATCACTGAACTTAGGAATCGCGCCTTTGTATACACCAAGCGCGTTGCCAAGCTCACAGACAGAAACGACCAGCTCTTTGATAAACTTCTCGACTTCCGTTATCTGCATAGACCGGCTTTGATACGTCTGTGTATTTTCCGCCACGATCTCGGTAGCGGTCTTTGTGCTGCGACCATCGAAATAAAACGTGCCAGCAGAAAGACCCGTCTCCATCTCAAGCGTCTTGAAGTGGTGGTTAATCGTCTCGATGTATGCTGTTGAGCGGATTTCTGACGTTAAATCTTTGATGGTGTAATCATCCAACCCGCCACTTGGAATCTTTTGGAAGACATCTTCGGTATCATCAAAAAATAGCTTGATGTTGCCTTGTTCGTCCATTTGGCTGTTCAGCAAATGCTCGCTAACCAAAACTCGGCGCTTACCTTTCGTGATTTCTTGATCGTACTGATCAAACGTGCGGTTGATGCGGTCTAGCGTGTCCTTACAGTTGTCGCAGACACCAAGACCCAGATTAGAGTATGGATTGATGTTGTTAAACCCAGACGGCTTGAGGTACGCGAATAATGGACGAGTCAACCCGTCGATGATCGTTTCAGGTTGTAAGTCCTCGTAAACTTCCGATAGCGGTACTAGAATGCCAACGATGTTCGACTGCTCTGAACGATATAACTCGTTAGTAATGATATAGCGCCCGTTCTGCCACTCGTGAAACTCAATCAGCGTGTAGTAGATGTTCTTGTCGCCAACCGTCTTGGTCGTCCGAAAGGTCAGCGCACACTCACTAATATTATTAGTATTTGAATGCAACGGGTAAAACGCATCTGGCAACGCCCAGCTAAACTCAATCTGGTTTTGTGCTGCATCATAATACGGACGGCAAGCCAAACCACCAATAGCAAACATCGGCTCAAGATACTTCGAAAAGTTTTTCTTGAAGTCGTTATGCTCAAATACATCATTGATAAAGCCGCTAAGCTCCGTATCTGTTTTGTTACCAACCGTTATCTCACACTGCTCGTTAAAGACGACGGTCGCATACTTGTTCGCGACTTTCTTCATCATGTTAATGGTGCCGGGCTTGCGCTGCACTTCCTTGCCGTTGCTGTTCTTGTATTTGATAGCCGGATAAACGCCTTCATAGCGCGCCAGGCTATCCTTGATACGCGCATACTCTTTACTATCGCCAGCAATTTTCGGATGATCTAACACACTTGATAGATTCTGTTTCACGCCGATGGTGACCGCCCCCTTTCTAAAGATATTCTTGATTCTGTCAATGATGTTCAACTATTCCTCACCTCCTAGACCTTAAGCCCCCATTGTGCCGCCATGGTCAATACTAGATACATAAACGCATCTACCGTGTGATCATCAATTTTAATCACTTTAGGGTCATCGCTATTGAGTGTTTTCTCGTCCCACTGGTAGCGCCTGTGTTCGTCTACAAACACCTCATTGGCGCTGGTGTTGAGATAATAAAAACGACCCTGTGCTAATAAGTCCTGCACAAAGTCAATCATGATTACTTTCTTTTTCTTGTTAACCGTTTGGAGATTAATCTGGAAGTCCAGATAGTATTGGTTCCTTAGCGCACCTTCTGCGCTATCAATCAGGCGTATTTGGATAGGCACACGCCACTTCCCTGATGTTCCCTTGATAAATGCATTCAGCTCCTTAGAAAGCTCACTAGGCGCTTTCTTGACCGTCTTGCCGGCCGGGCTGTAGTAATAGGTATCAAGCAAGATAACGTTCCGTTTGTTTGTATAGCCCACGCACAAAACGGTGGTAGCTGATACTTGGTGCCCGCTATCTATCGTGTAGTGCAGACCTGTTATCCGCTCGCCTTGTTGCAACTTGTCAATGCCCTCAAGTGGTTGAAGGAGTTCGGCGTTGTAGATGTTGGTTCCAAGGCCAACCGGCTCACCCAGATATAAATAGCGGTAGTAATCAAAATCGTTTTCTTTAATCCGATTTATCAGCGTTAGCATCTGGTCAGTAACGAATCCCAGCACGTCGTTTAGATAGCTTGATTCATGGACCAAATAGGATGGGTCCTTCTTCTTATCTTCTGCCCACTTGTTAATCCATGAGTAAGGGTTGCGAGGCGGGTTATAGGACCAGAAGAAACGCACGAAGTCAGCATCAGGATGTACTTGTCGCATGAACGTGGTGTTTGATTGGTCAAACTCTTCTGCGTTTTTGAACTCGGCGGCCTCTTCATACCAAACAGCGATGATGTCATTAATATCGTTGGACTTTAGCTTTTGAAAGTCGTCTTGTCCGTAGAAATAAAACGTTGAGCCAGTCTTTCGATGCGTAATCTTAAACGGTGATACTGTTGTGTCGAACTGGTCCATGAGGTGGAACTTTTTGAGTGCCCACTGAATCTTGTTAAAGACTGAATCCCGAATGGTATTCCCGACTTTACGAATGATAACGACGTTAGCTCTGCTTTTGCGGTTGAGATATGGAATCAGCAGTGACACCAGCAGTAATGCGATAACCGAAGATTTAAACGAGTTACGTCCGCCTTTTAAGATATTGTATGGCTTACTTGCTTTCCAGACCTCTTTAAAGTGAGGATTGACGTTTTTCGTTACGTCCATCGTTTTAGATGATTGCATTTTAGCCATCGCGATCACTCCATGGGTCAATCACAATGATAGGACCGTCAGCTCCATCTCCATCATCAGGTGTAGTGGAACGCAGCTTCTTAATTTGAGCCGTCATCAGTTCGATTTTCTTACGTCTTTCGTCGTTTTCTGCAGCGATGCTAACAAACTGTTTAAGCATATTAGTCAAAGCGAGCATCGCCCTTGATTGTGCGTTCAGGAAGTTCGCCTGCTTATCCCAAGCGTACTGATATTGGCGACTTTCTGAAATCTTCAAAGGCTTGCCATCTTTATCAGCATATTCAAGGCTAAAGCTAACGCTGGTATAGTCGGAGGTTGTATCATATTCATCTTGTACATTCATGATTTTCTGCGAACGGATAATGGCTGTATACTGAATCATGATATTATTCCAAAGAATATCAGCTGGGTCCGATGTGTAAAGCTCTGTAATGATATCTTTCGTTTCTTCTGGCAACCAGTTAGCAAAAAGCCCATGACTAACAGCGTTCTTATTCCCAAAAGGAGGAGCACCGCCAGAATTGCCTTTTGCGTTCTGATTTCCCTTCATCGAATCGTAACGCTCTTTTTCATTCGGAGCGCTCCGTTTCGTTTCACTATCCCATTTATCCTCTGACTTCCATTTACGGATGGTTGAAGCGGACACTCCTAACTCGTCAGCAATTTCCTTTAAAGGCTTTTCCTTGTTGGATTCTATCCAGATTCGATAGGCCTCGTCCCGCATTGGATTTCGTTTTCGTGCCACATTTTCACCACCTCGCTAACTGTGTTTGTTTTGTAAATTTATGTACTAAAAAAGACCGCCGAAGCGATCTAAAACATGCAACCGCCGAATTACCGCATGACGATTTACCAGTCCCAGCTAGTTTCAAAAGGAGGAGTGGCGGTTGCTATGTACAGCGACGACCGACTTTCTTGACAAATGAAACGAAATAAGGAGTTAACTTTTTCAGCTCCATTCTGTTTGGTTTTCGGTCGCCGCTATCTGATTTTTGTGAGGAACGATGAGGAGGGAGCTCCCTCCGTTCTGTAGTTAGAATAGTGTGAGTAGCCTAATCAGACGTCCCTCGTTATATTAGCCGGCCGAAGGCTAAAGTGTGAGCAATAGTTTTAGTTGAGTCTTTGCCTGGCCGGGTTATATACTAATTTCATAATACTATTTTACCTAGAGAAAACCGCTAATTAGCCTAGTTTATCCCTATCTTATCCCTATTTTTCATAAGCTAATAATTGCCCTTCGCCATAAGCTTCAGCAAAGAAAATCAATGCTTCGGATTTCAACTTTTCGATATTCTTTGTACTGTAAAAAAACTCTTCCCTAACGCCGAGTTCATTCACTCGATACCCTTTTAATTTTGCAGCGATTTCGTTAATAGAATGTTTTTCTTTCTCGCAATAGCTCAACCGAAGAATAGTAGCGTATTTATTCGGTAGACTTTCAATCACACGATTGATTTCTTTCACTCGTTTATGATTACCCATACGATCCTTGGTTACACCACCATAGATTTTAATAATGCGATATTCCTCATTATTTCGATTTGACTGGGATTTCGGCATATCAGAATAGGTGATCGCGCCAGTCGTATCGTAATAAGAATCGCTAAATTCAAAACTAGACATGCGTTTCATTGTCCAATATTTTTTTAGTAGTTCCCTAACATTTTCGCGAGTAGTTACCTCATCAATTTTTGGCACTAAGACCATCAATCCCGCCACCCCTTTTGTGTTATAATGTCATTGTCTAGATAACATTACGGCGCCGGGCTGATGGTCTGGTGCTTTTTTTATTTGTGCAGCGCTTCATCGATTCCGCGAGAAATACTGTCAACTATATCTGCAACAGCGTCCCACACAACTGTTACTCCTTTAGCAAGTCCGTCAATAATTGCACTTGCCAATTCATACGCAGCGATCACTTTAGCTTTCAACCGTTTTTCTTCCTGTGCTTTTAGCTTGGCCACGCGTCTGTGTCGGTTGTTCATTTTGCTCCTCCTTGATAACTATCCTTCAGCATATCTCTTAAATAATCTCTGGCTATGTCCCTATTCCGTTCTGCGGTCTTGCTCTGCACATTGTACTCGTCGTTTAACAACGGCACTGTTGCATCTAATACATAGCTTTGACGGATAACCAACTTTTGTCCATTCGGCAAAACGGCATTGACTTCTCGGCCATTTATAATGCTTTGGATATCCGCTTGGGATAACGCTACTGTGTATTTCATTTTCTTCCTCCCTCACTCGATTCCCTAGCTTAACAGTTCGGGGTTTTCGTGGATGTTGCCCAAGACTTCATATTTAACAGGTATGAGCATCCCGTAGCCCATTTTGGTAAAAACATTAAAACCAATATAGTAAGTTTCGTCGCCATAATTTTCTTCGTATTTTTGTTCGCCAAACGAGACAGTTACTTGTACTCCATTAGCTAATACAATATCCCCCTCAAAAATATCCACGCCATTCTTGTCTTGCAGGCCGGTGGATTGCATTATTTCCCACGTTTTACCAAGTTCATTTTCATAATAAACAGGATTAAAATCGTCCATAACCGGACTTAAATACCACATTTCCCCTTCTTCATCAAAACCCAAAGATGCAATCTTAATCCAAAGGTTTTCTTCTTTATCCCACGCTCTAAACTTCGGTATCATCCTTCGCCCTCCTCTGTCAAAATTCCCCATTCCGCAAACGCAGCGAGGACTTGGAATTGTTGCTTTTCTGTTAAGCGATAATAGACATCACTCAATCCAGTAGTGTCAGATTCCGCCTCCATCAGCATTCGGTCAACCGCCTGCATCGGCTCTTTGCCTGCTCTAATATCATAGTAGTTTGACTTGCTATAATAATGCTTAAGAGACTCCAACACTTCCTGCTGATCGTCGGTGAGAGAGGGAGCGCGTAACGCTTCAACTAACCTATTAAATTCCTCGCCAGTATAGGATTTTCCGTCAATAATAATTTTCGCTTCCACAGGCATAAAAGAATTTGCTGTTATTCTCATTCCGCTACCTCCTCAATCATATTCCACATCGCCTAACTCGATATCGTGCCCACAGTTCTGGCACATAATTGCTCCACAATTTCCGTAATAAAGTTCGCCTTCACCGAATGCGCTAGCAAGCTTATCCCAGTCTATTTCAATGTGTTCATCGCACGTCGGACAATCAAGGGAGATGTAGCTTGGCTTGGAGCAAATGACGTAATCTGCTTTATCGGTCATACCTCCTCCACACTCCCCTCTATCAAGACGGCGACTGCCTCGGCTTTGGCACGGTCGGTGAATATATAAGCTTGATTCTTCCAGACAACCCACGCTCGACTAGTTCCGTTGCCAGTGAATTTTTCAAAGAATTTTCCTGCTTCGTGACTGACAACCCACCGCTTAGGCTTGACGGTGTAGCCGTATCTAATAGCATCAGACAAAATATAAAGAGTATCAGACTCTTGGCTCACCCAATCATAAAACTCTCCGCACCATTTCCAATTTTCCGGAATAAACCCATCCGAATCGGTGGCATATTCTACAGCTTGAAACAGGTCATATATGTCGGTCGAATACTTATTAGTTTTTAACCACTCTGCCACAAAATCAGGTACTTCCACCTTCTCGGTTTGCGGTTCGTCAATCTGCTCCAGTGTGTTAATGGCAATATCATAAGTATTCACTCGGATTTCATTCATCAAACCTTTTCTGCTTCCTTCGCCGAAAAAGCTCATGTCACCGATTGCTTTATCGCGCTTCTTCTCTAAAAGTAAGATCGCTTCTCGCTTGTTCATTTTTGGTCCTCCTCAAACTAATCTTCTTGCAATATCGTAAATTACTGGTACCGTCAGTCCACTTCTTCCCTTCAATCGTCCGTAGTACCCTTCTGGGATAGCGATAGACAGTCCTGTGGACACCGTGACCGTCTCGCCTGCGTGAATAGTGATATCCTCATCCGCACAGATATCAAATCCCGCATCAGATTGATGTGCCTTAACCGGCAACACTGCCGTATCTGTTAGTCGTTTTACTTTTAGTTGCATCGTCAGTCCTCCAATTTAATCGCAATTCTTCCACGTTCTGGATGCTTGCTGTTTTCTACACGCTGTCTATGCGCTTTGTACGACATAAATCGCACGCTGTCTGGCGAGATGTTCAGCAACTTCGCGCACTCGTCTGCTGTTCCTATCGCTAATAGTTCGTCGCCTTGGTAAACGGCGTATTCTACTTTGCTCATTTGATTACCTCCATCAGACAACCTTCTGGCGACTCGCCGACAACAACCATCCGTCTTAATTCATGTTCCGGAAAGGCCATACATCGTGCCGCCTGTTTAATGGACCGGTAGTAACGCTCAGCACCTGTTTCAAGGTCCGTAACTTTCAGTTTGATGATTTGACGATCATTCTGGCGTGCCTCTCGTAGGACTTTATAAACAAGCGCTTGTCCGAAATCAGCGTATAGACTTTCAAGTTTCTCACCGTTTTTTCGACGTTCCACAATCTCAACGCGTCCACGTTTCTCAAGACTCTTCTTGTGAGCTTTTCTCTGTCTAAGCAACTCATCCGTCTTTACGTGTTCGGCAAACGTGTACCTGCTCATTCCGTAATCTGGCAACAGCGCTTTCATGACTGCTCCTTCCACGTACGCTTTCTTGAGCTCCTCAATCTGCTCGTCCGTCCATTTGCTTAACGCAGCGCCGGCCTTCTTTTCGTTCCGGCGTTCTTCAAGCTCGGGATCAGCAACAAGCATTCGGACATGATTAAGCGCCACTTTCCATTTATTCGCGATCGTTGTCATGCCAATATTTTCGGCGTAATCTTCACGAATCCCAGCGATCACTTCTGGTGTATACTCAACACCTTTGTTTTCTTCTTCAAGCGTTGGTATGCGCACGCCTTCGACGATTCCAGCGCACTTTCTAGCTTTATCAATCCGTTCGGGATCGCTAAGAAAGCCGTCACCGGTTAATTCGAGTATCATGCGCCAAGCTGTTTTTTGTTCTGGTGTTTTTTCCTTTCTCAACTTCTGCACCTCACAACTCAAAAATTTCAATCTCAATCCGCGGGTTCAACGAGTACAGCTTCTGCGCGCTCGTAACCGCTATCTGTCCATCATCTTTAAAAAGCAAGCCGTTGGAACAGTCCCAAATGGCCTTCAAATAATTATCAAGGTCGGGTCTCTTCTCAACGTAGATAGCCTCGTTTTTCAAAGGCTGTGCCATTTTCTTGACGCTGCTAACGCTCTTAGGCGGACGGATATAGAACGTCACTAGAAAGGCAATAGCGCCCTTCTCGATGATGTCTGGCCTCTGGCTTTTCAAGAGATAGCCCGCCCGCTGTTTCCAAGCCGTCATATCCCTTTTTTCGTATGCTCGCCCGTTGCCAAATCGTGGGCGAGACTGTGGTTTTGGTTCGATGTTTAGCACGTAGCGCATTTACTCATCATCCTTCAAAAATTCCGCCATCTTACGGTCTAACTCGGCTTCTAACGCTGGGTCAGCCGATTCTGTCGGTGCTAATGCGTTCCAGTCGGGGACTGTTTCCGTTTTGTATGGTTTGCCGTAGTTGGATTGCGGTTTCTGTTGGTGTTTATTGTTTTCGTGGCGTACATCATCCGCTGCAACTTCCTCCATGCTCGTGATGTTGCGCTTAGCCCAAGATTTCATGATTCCTTGTGCGTAGCGATAGCTCTTCTGCTCGAAAGCTGCACGCTTCATCGCCTCGCAGACCACTTCAACCCCTAGATCGTTTACCCAATGTTCGATGTCCTCGGACGCTACTGGATTCATTACCCCGAAAGATTGCTGGTAAAGCAAATAGGGGTTCAGGTCAGCAGTGGCTGCCGCAGGCTCAGGTTGTGCCACGGGCACACCTTGCTCTGCTGATGCTGTTGCTGGTTCTGTGTTGGTTATATGCTGATGCTGTGCTGGTTGCGATATCGTATCGATACCGTATCCATACCCTATCGATATACTATCTTTTTTAGGTTTTGCAGTTTTGATAGGGTATTCTAA
This sequence comes from Enterococcus diestrammenae, assembly GCF_049384045.1. Lineage (NCBI taxonomy): Bacteria > Bacillati > Bacillota > Bacilli > Lactobacillales > Enterococcaceae > Enterococcus > Enterococcus diestrammenae. The sequence goes on along the minus strand of NZ_JBMRGR010000016.1, from coordinate 11,458 downwards.
AAGTTGACACTTCTTGATGACTTCTGATTCAAATTCAAGTGTCTTGATCTCCCGTAGTTCTTTATCAATTACGGCAGCCACTTTGGGAGATCGTGCTGAATTGTATTTCAGCCAGTTCACAATCATCAACTCTTCCGGCTTTTCATTAAAGACGATCCGGCCTTCGCTAACGAGGAACTTGATATGACTGTCGACTTGCTCTCGGTTCATGCCGAGCTCAAATTCGGCATACCGTCGATTAAACTCGTAAACGCCGCATTGGGTCGTATAGTCGTTGGTCAACAAGTAAAGATAGAAAAGCTTCTGGTCTTTATCCCACTCACCAACACGACGATCTTTCCAAAATGTGGTGTGTATCTGCCTATATATCGCCATTGTCTTCCTTCAACTCCTCCTTTAACCCAGCAAATCTGCGACTTCGATAAAACTACTTAGCCGCTTGTTTTGTCTGCAATAGGCGCATTTCCCGCAAGAATGCGGTGGCTTTTCGCCCCTTTTTACTGCTAAGATATGCGGCAATAATTCCTCCACGGTGTAAATCTCGAAATCATATCGTGATGGGTGAATTTCAATTGCTGCTATGTCCGGAATTTCTTCCTTGCTCACAGCGAAAATATAGGGCGTGAACTCTTTCTTGTATTGCTTTTCTAGCAAAATTTTATACACGGCCATCTGCAAAATGTAGCCGTATGCTTCTACAAAAGAGACGGTGTGACCATACCGAAGGGAGTAAATGCGCTGATATAAATTTTTGGATGTTTTTAGATCAACGAAATATCCTTTCTCTACATTCAAGCAATCAATTTTTCCCTTCCATTCAGCGCCGAACAGCTCCCCTTCTACAATCGCTTCTTTCTCGCCTTGATAAACAAAGTTAAAGAAATCATCTGATTTTAGGCGGTCAATCATACGGTCAGCAATTTTGTAATCCTTCAAAAGCCCGTATGGTTTACGACTGCTAAACATTTTGGACCGGTTATCTACAATAAAGGCCTCGTGGGCTTTTGGTGATTCAAAGTAGGAATGGACGTAATTGCCAATAAGAAGGGGCTTCTCGTCCCTAATCAGTTCCCATTCGCCTTTCAGCTCTGCTAAAGCAGCAGCTTCACAGTCCATGAAGTTTTTAAACTGGCTGACTGACATAAACTGCCAGTCAGCTTCGTTGCTATAGTAATTCTTGTTGTCCAGTTTCATCGTCTTCATCTGCCTTTGCTTTTACCGTGACCCCGCCAGCAAGTTTTTGGCCTTGCTTTTTGTCAAATTCCTTTTCTATATCGGTTTTTTTCTCTTTTTCGGGTTTGTTTGATACGTTGAAGAAATCTTCTACTTTGCCAACACCATCTTTTAAGCTATTAAAGATATTGCCTAGATCGATTACGTTTCTTTCTGTAAAGGATTCGTATTTGCGTCCGAAACGTTCTTCCAACATTTCTTGGGAGACGTTATATCCATCAAAAAGTTTAAGTATCTTGGCTAGTCTATCTTGCAAAGGTTCGCTATTCTGGTTGTTTAACGTTTTATCCGCTTCCTCTAATGCTTTTTCGAAAATATCAGCGGGTACTACTTCCATAATTGCCGCTCTTAACCTTCTAGCGCCGTAATTAGCAACCAATTCATAAATATCTCGTGGATCAGTTAATTTTTGGACGCCATTTCCTTTTTTTCTGGTATGAGAAACCTTAAAGGTTTTTTCTACAAAAACGTTTGTTTCAAGGTCCCACGCATAGGCCTGCGCCAAAGATTCACCGGGAAACTGTTCAAGCTCACGCACTCCATAAGTCATGTTGCCCCAGTTTTGAGCTACTATCTCTGCCAAACGGATAGACGGACCTGTGATTTGCATTCCACCTCGTGGGTAGGAATATGCGGCTTGTTTGGCGGCGGTAGGGCGTTTCATTGAATCGATAATGCGATTCATCGCTTGAAATTGATTGCGGGGATACTGCTTAGCCATAAAAATCTGCCCTTTAACCCGCTCCATTTCTTTGCTAGATTCGCTACTAGCTACAACGCCCGGATTGTGATTTTGAGCTTCTTGAATGCCAAACTCATTAGCCAATTGATTACTCATGTTTTCTCCTCCTAATTCAATTTCATGCTTTCCAAGTAATGTTCGCCGGTCCCGAGGTATTCCACCTCAAACCAAGCGAGATCGTCTTTTATTTCAGCGAAACTCTTAGCTGTAGCGATGCGGTACTCTTTCCAACGCTTGCCATCTTTATACTCGTAAAAGCTTATCTCGAAAATCTCATCTTCCGGCTGGATCATATTTCCCATCCAGTCCACCGTCGGCTCATAAACATCGAAATCTTCTTCGTCTTCCTCGAAAACTGATGCTGGAAGCCCCCAATTTGGTGTAGTGAGATATTTATCTAAATCTTGACTAAAACTCATGTTTAACATCTCCTTTTCGATGTGTTATAATGAGTTCAGCTTATTTCAGCTGAACAACCTACGACGTTGACCCATCAAGCTTGCCGGCGGATGGGTCTTTTTTGTGCGCTCTCGACCTCGACATCGTCTTTTAGTGTCATTAGTAATAATCCTATTGGTACTGCGATTGTGATCGCCCACTCGATGCTTAAAAACCAAGTGATGATGTCAATCATCAGCCAAGTGACTGCTGCTATTCTTAGTACATATTTCATAACTGCGCCTCCTTTAATAGGTCTACAGCATCTACGTTTAAAGCATTTGCCAGCTTTTCTATCGTGTCCGTGTCTACTACGAAGTCACCATGCCAACCGTTTTTGATTTTGCTAATCGTGCCTACTGAAACACCGCTCATTTCAGCTAATTCCTTGTTTTTCAAAGGTCTTTCTTGTCCCATCAAAATATAAAGATTTCGTGATAATCGAAATGCTAGGCTATTACGCTTTGCCATTGACTACAGCTCCTTCCCAAAATATCCTTCCGCCTTCCAGCGATCCATATACATATCCATCAAATCCATGACCGATATATTAAGCCGCTCGCATAAAGCGAATAGATACTGCTGATTAACGATGCACGCCTCCGCTTGTTCTCTAGCTAGCTCTAATACCAAATCATAAGAAACAGCATCGAACTCTCCTTGCTTGCACAAGACACGCCTAAGTTTTCTATTCCGTTGCATCTCGTCTCGCTCGTCCTCTTCTAGCTCTCGAAGGTCATCAAGATAGCTAAGGTCTAGCTTATAGTCACCATCTAGCGGTCTAGGTAGCCCAAGATAGAAATACCCGATTGTCTGAGCCAACGTACTGTCGTTAGTGACTTCCGCTAGTCTTACCGCATTTTCTGCCGTAACCGGCTTAGGATGGCTTTCTCTGGTCCAATCGGTGATTGTCTGCCCAGTGACAAACATCTCTTTTGCGATGTCCTTTTTCATGATTCCTGTTCGACTTAAAAAGTCATTAATAGGAGCATTCATCACTTTGGACGTTGATTGTGCTCTCATGTCTCCACATCCTTTCTTAGTGTGTAATCTAGTTTTCAACAGCTTCCTTTGCGAGAATGAAGCTAAGCGAAAGCCGCTTCATTGAGTTCGCGCTCTAGTTCTTTTTGGATTTCCTCGACCAACCTATCCAGTTGATCGTCGTTAGCGCATTTGATGATATGCACCAAGCGAGGACGTGCATCGAGTATTAGTTGGACCTTTTCTTGTCGGGTCATTTTGCTACCTCCTTTCTTTTATCACGTTTCGTGATTTCATCATCAAAAAAAATAGTCCAATGAACGCCCATCTTATCAGCAATCATTTTTGCTGTAGTTACGGAAGGTAATCTGTTTCCTTGCTCAAGCTTAGCTACTAGAGAATATGAAATTCCTAGCTTGTCAGCAGCTTCTTCTTGTGTAAGCCCGTTAATCGCTCTCCATTTTTTTAGTTCATTCATTTTCGCACCTCCTTGTCACGTTCTGTGATTATAATATATCATCACCTTTCGTGATAGTCAACACCTAATTGTCGCATTTTGTGATTTTCTTTTTTTTTAGCTTTATAATCACCAGATGTGATAGTACAATCACATTAAAGGAGTGGTCTCATGGAATCTGTAGGCGAACGCATAGCTCGACTTAGAGAAAAGCGCGGAATGTCACAACCGCAGCTTGCAAAAGAACTAAACGTGGCCACCAGCACTATCGGTATGTGGGAAACTGGAAAGCGCGGACTCAAAGACGAAAGTCTACGCAACCTGGCTGACTTCTTCAACGTCTCGACTGACTACCTCCTTGGCCGAACTGACGACAAAGAAAAATCCCCTACCCTAGTTGCTGCTCATTTGGACGACAATCTGACAGAGGAGCAACTGGATGAGGTTAAGAACTTTATTGATTTCATTAAGCAACGGGATCATAGCGGAAAGTAGGTGATACGATGGGCCTTTTTGATTTTTTAAAAAAAGCTACACCTAATAAAAGTAGTAAACCCAAAAAACCAACATACGAAGAGTTGGTGGCTGTAAAATTTATTCTTGAACAAAAAGATCCGAGGATTAAAGACTGTATCCGGCTTATAAATAAAACTACCACTCCTTCTGTTTTCTTTGAGCGCTATAACATGTTAGTTGATGAATTGTCTGAAATTATAAATACAACAGAAAAATATAAGGGATACATTAGTACTCAAGATGATTATGTATTTGATCTTTTTGATGACTATAGCCGAAACAAAGATGCTTACATTTCAAAACTCATTCGTCGAATGGGCGAAAAACTTTCAGACAAAGTTGAAAATCTAACTACTGAAAAGTCAAAGGTTAATAATATCGAAAAATTCAAAGAGTCATTGTACGAATATAAAAACAAATTAAATAGCAGCCATCTAAAACAGATTAATACTATTGTTGGGGTGCTCACTCCTTCGAACTTATTAGATGTACAAAACAAACATCTGCATTTGGCTAATCACGAAGACGACAATTTACAGCTATCGGCAAGCAAGTCTACCGTTGAAAAAGATGTTTATAATCAGTGGACTGTATCTGTTAGCTTTGGCAAATCAACATCAAAGAATTTTGTTAAGGCCATCTATCTAGCTGAAAACTCAGATAGATTTATTACTGATCAAGATGAATCCGGTAACCCTATTTATCAAGCGTTTTTCTTGTCAGAGCATTTTCTTGATTTTCAAGCTTTATATAAAATTGTTGGTTCTTGGAAAAGTACGTTTGTTTTTGTTGATGGTGAACTAATTGATTCAAAATCATTAGGGAAAATAAGTATTTGTTATGGTGATAAGTTAAAATTTCATGACCCTTATTTTTGTTACGGTGCTTCCAACTACACAACTAATCCATTCGGATGTCACAGGCGGATGATTACCCCTTCTCAAACACCGTGGTGGTCATTTGGAGAATTTGACAGAAAGGGAAATTGGATTATCGATAAGAAAGCTATAAAAGAGAAAATAGACTACAAATCAATTCTGTTTAGCAAGTGTCCTGCTTTTAATAAACAGAAAGCTTTGCTTGGCCTGGCTATGCTACCTGATTCAATTTCAAAAAACAATGATATGTGGTACTTCACTTCGACGGGAGTCATGCCTATTGATTACGATAAAATAAATAAATCGATTATCAGCTTGACGGAATGAGGTGCACAAACGATGGACGCAGAAGGCTTAATGTCACAATACCCAGAACTAGAATACAAGTTTGAGCCTCTAATGCCTGAAGTTCAAAAAGGATTGATAATAGATCAAGTCGTCTATCTTAATCCTGACCAGCGTTCTGAGGAACTAACTTGCACGGTAGCTGAGGAGATTTCCCACTACTTGACTAGCTCTGGTGATATCACGGATTTGAAAAAACAAGAAGCAAGAAAACAAGAAGCTAAAGCTAGACGGTTTGCTGCCACTATGCTTATCAAACCTGAGGACTTTATAGAAATCCATAAAGAAGGATTAGATGCGCTTTGGGAGTGTGCGGCGCATCTCGAGGTCACTGAGGAAGTATTAAGAACAGCAATTGCTGAATACTCCAGAAAGTTTCCGAGAGGTCTTACATATGGCGGCTACGTTATGTTTTTTAGGCCTAACGGAACAATAAGTATGCTTCAACCGTTTTAGATAAGATACTTGGCGACAGACTACCTGCCATTAAGTGGGAGCACATTAAACGTTTGGAGGGAAACAGATGAAAAAGATTGTAGGATTGGGACTGGCGTTAGCGATGGCTTTCGGCTTATCAGCTTGCGGGGGAAGCGAAACTGGTAGTTCTGGCTCGGCTAGTTCATCAGCTAAGACTGAAGAAAGTACATCAAAAGCTGTAGAAAGCACAGAAGAAAGTACCGTGGCTAGTAGCGATAAGAGTGAAGAAAGTAAAGCTACTTACAAAGATCGTACATTAACTGCTCCTGACGGAGTTTTGAAAATTACTGGTTTCGAACGCAGTGTAGATTTTGAAGGTAAACCGATGTTTTACGTATTTTTTGATTTAACAAACAATACAGATGAACCACAAAATGTTCAAATGCAATACATGAGTTTTGTTAGTGTTAGCCAAAATACAGGAGCGACAACAGAAGATTTGGATATGGCTATAATGTCTGAGGATCCGCATCAAGATAAAGCAGACATGCTCAACAAAGATATTAATCCAGGAGCCACGATTTCTGCAGCATATACCTATAATTTTGCCGACGAAAACAAACCTGTAACATTTACATTTACTGATACAATGTTTAGCTTTGATGGACCTATTGCTACAGAAGATATTGAAATTCCTAAATAACCAACAAAAAGATCAGGCTTCGGCCTTTTCTTTTTAACTCAAAAACGAACATACATTCGTATTTAAACCTTTAAAATCAACTAATCTACGAAAAGAAGCTTGATTTCAGCACAATTTTTGCTGTTTATCTTATTTTCAAGCCAAAAATCAGAAAGGAAGATGCAACGTGGCTGAACCAAAAATGTTAGCAAAAGGAAAATGGCAATTGCGAACTAGATACCGAGACCCTATCACGAACGAGTGGCGAGAAAAGAAATTTACGGGATCCACAAAAAAAGAAGTTAACGAAGCGAACGTCGCATTTTTGGCAAATGTCAATCAAGGACGTGTTGTAAAAGATATTCGTTTGCTAGATTTTTTTGACACTTGGGTGAGCACTTATAAAGAAGGAAATGTATCATTAGGCAGAATGGAAAAGATTGCGCTTGTCAGGAAGAATTTAGAGGAGTTTTTTGGGAAAAAACAAACGTTAAAAGGTGTAGATAAGATTAAATATCAAAAGTGGATTAATTGGTTAGCTAAGCCCGGCGGCGCAACTGAAAAAGGATTATCAAAAGAGACAGTTTCCAATCGCCACAATATTGCTAAATCCATGTTCCTTGAGGCGATGGACATGACTTACATCTCCATGAACCCCACGCGAAAGGCAACAATCAAAGGAAACAAGCCTGAGCATAAATCTGCACGAACCGTTAGCCATGGTGATCTTGTGCAGTTTACAAAAACTCTGTTGCAGCGCGAAGATACCACAAGTAAGTTTTTAGTCCTAGTCCATATCTATGTAGGACCTCGCTATGGCGAAGTCGCAGCTCTCACTTGGGATGACTTACATCCAGAAAGCGAAATAATCAGCATTAATAAATCGTTTAAATACGACGGTGGCTTAAAACGCTTCGGCCCTCCAAAGTCAGAAGCCGGTGTAAGAGATGTTGATGCCCCTCCTATCTTGTTTTCGCAACTTCGCATGCATAAACGGGCTCAAGCTCAAGAAATGATATCTGGCAAACTAAAAAATCCTAGAAATCTTATTTTTGTAAATACTAAGGACGGATGGCCGATTAGCAACACGGCTGTTAATAAGTACATTAAAGAAACCTGCAATCTCGCTGGGGTCCCTCGCATATCTACTCACTCCTTCCGTCACGCAAAAATTGATGCGATGATTTTAGCTGAGGCCGACCCTGTCTACATGATCTCACAAATCGGACACAAGTCAGTTAGTCAGTCCTACGAGTACGCATCCAACACACAAGAAAATAGAGAAAAAAATAAGGGCAAAGTGATGGATACGATTAAAGATATTATTTGATCAAAAAGACTAAAATTAGGTTTTTTGTGGCAGATTTGTGGCTAAAGCACAAAAAAATAGGAAGGAACCTTGTTATATAAAGGCTCTTTCCTATTTCAATTAAGCCACTTAACGGGCTTGAACCGTTGACCTCATCCTTACCATGGATGCGCTCTACCAACTGAGCTAAAGCGGCGTGTTTGTTATTCTAATGACAAGCACAAATGAAATTATAAGGTATCCCGCAGCCTAAGTCAACACTTTTGCCAGGAAAATTTTACAAAATCCGCAAAAAAATGATTTCGTAAATTTCCCGGAAAAATGGCTACCTTTGTTGGAAAGGATTGGCTCTTTTTTAAGCCTAAAAGTCAAAAAAGAGCCTTTCCCATGACGACGGAATGAAGGCTTGGCAGCCAGCCCCCTTTCGTTTTGTCGCCAATACGTGACTAAGCTATTCCCAAAAGCTGTCGCAACTCAGAAGGTTGTTCGACAAGCCCACTCGCACCAGCTGAAAGCAGTTCTTCCTGGTCGCCAAAGCCCCAAAGAACCCCCACTGGCGTCACTTGATTCTCCAAAGCACCCACCATATCGTGTTGCCGATCGCCAATCATCCAAGCTTGCTTACGATCCACACTACCAGCATTTGCCAAAGCATAAGCCAAGACGTCAGCTTTTGCTACCCGGTGTCCCTCCATATCCGCACCATAAATGCCATCAAAATAAGCTGCCAGCTGAAAATGGCTCAAAATTTGTTTTGCAAATTCTTCTGGTTTGGAAGTGGCTAAGTACACCTTCACTTGCGGATTGGCTGCCAACTGCTGCAACAATTCTGACATTCCATCATAGACCTGTACTTGCAACACAGCCCCCTGCCGATAGTTTTCTCGGTAAAAAGCCACCCCTTGTTTTGCTTCCGCCTCCGTCATTCCCAGTTTAATAAAAGAGTCCTTCAAAGGTGGGCCAATAAAACTGCGCAACACTTTTTCCGCCAATGATGGACGTCCCAGCTTGGTCATGGCGTACTGTACAGAAGCATAAATCCCTTCCGAAGAGTCCACAATCGTTCCATCCAAATCAAAAAATACGCTTTTCATCTCAAAACTCCTTCACTGATCGCTTGCTAGTGATACCTATACTCCCATCAAGGGTTTTCTCTATTATAGCCTGAATTCACTACCGAAAGACAGATTATTTGCCCTCGCCGCGAAAACTCTTTATACTTACTTTTAGTAAGATAAAATAAAAAAACTAACCTACGCAATGTCTAAAACAATCAGATAACAAAAAACTTAGGAGGAAACAAGATGGATACACAAATCAGAGGCATACATCACGTCACCGCGATGACCAGTAATGCCCGGAAAATTTATCGCTTTTTCACTGATCTTCTCGGCTTGCGTCTCATCAAAAAAACCGTCAACCAAGACGATATCGAAACTTATCATTTATACTTTACCGACGATCTAGGGACTGCTGGGACAGACATGACTTTCTTTGATTTTCCAATGATTCCCAAAGGTACTAAGGGAACCAACAGCATCTCCCGCACCTCCTTTCGGGTCCCTTCAGATGCGGCTTTAAAATGGTGGGCGGAACGTTTTGATGCCCATGAAGTTGCTCATGGCCAAATTGGGGAACGTTTCGGTAAAAAATATCTGACGTTTGAAGACTTTGATCAGCAATCCTATCAACTGATCTCAGATGAAAATAACACCGGCGTTGCAGCGGGTACTCCATGGAAAAACAGCAATGTTCCATCTGATATGGCCATCATCGGCTTGGGGCCTGTCTTCATCACCGTTCGTGACACTCAACAGCTCGATCAAGTTTTAGTCGCCGGCTTAGGTTTTGTGAAAAGTGCGACTGCTGCAAATATGTCCCTATATGAAGTCGCCGCAGGAGGCAACGGGGCCTCCCTCATCGTGATTCACGACGAAGACGCCCCCGACGCGCAAGAAGGCTTCGGAAATATCCATCATTTAGCCTTACGGGTGGCAGATAAAGCTGCCTTGGAGTGGTGGATTAAGCGTATCAATCAATTGGCCCTGCCAAACTCCGGCTTTGTTGAACGTTTTTATTTTGCTTCCGAGTATTTCAGAGCCGCTCCCAATGTTCTCTTTGAACTAGCAACAGATGGTCCAGGTTTCTTCCAAGATGAACCTTATGAAACAGCTGGTGAAATCCTATCATTGCCGCCTTTTTTGGAGGACAGACGAGCAGCGATTGAGGAATACGTGATTGAGCTAGATACCTCAGATGCCAACCAAAAACGTCAATAATTTCTGAAGCAACTGATCGGTGGTTCACCATTTAACTAACAGCCACCCCCTCAGTTGTTTCTCATTGTTATTATTAAACACCATGAAATCATCATTTATCGTTCTTCAAAGGAGCCCTCGTATCGATGTATCACTACGCCGCAAAACAATTGAATCAAAGACAGCTTTACAAATTTCTTACCGGCGCAATCGTTCCGCGACCGATTGCTTGGATAACCACTTATAATCCTGAAATCCAGGTGGTAAATCTGGCTCCTTTCAGTTATTTTACCATTCTCAGCAGTCGCGTCCCTTTAGTCATGGTCTCCATCAATCGTAAACCTGATGGCCATCCGAAAGACACGGCCCAGAATCTTTTAAACAGCCCCCAATCCATAATCCAGGTAGTCTCAGAAGACTTGCTTGTCGCCATGAATCAAACCGCCGCAAGCTTACCTGCGACAACCAGCGAGCTGGATCAACTTGGGCTAGCGACTGCTCCTAGTGGGATTCCAAAGCTTCCCGCCTTAGTGGATGCCAAAATCCGGCTCCATGTCACTCACCACCAACACCAACTTTTAACAGATGATTCCGGAAACCCCATGACCGATATTTTTTATCTACGCGTTACGGATTTTTACTTTGCCGATGAGGTTTTTGATCGTGAAAAAGAGTATCTCTTAAATGAGACACTAGCTCCTATCAGTCGGCTAGCGGGAAACGATTATGGTCACTTAGGAAAGGTTGAGAGTTTAAATCGGCCACTGTGATTTGCTATCAACTAAATTCAGAATGGACTTACTTCTCGTGCCTCCTCTGAAAAGTAGCAAGCCTCTCGGGAAAAGGTAAATTTAGCGGCATAGGATTTGCTTGACCATCCCTCTAGTTCTAAAGATACACAATTTAGCCAGTTTGAAACTTATATTTTATATTCCCTTTATTTACGAAGCAGGTGGTCCCTACTGATGAATACTCGCTCAGTAAGGACCACCTGTTTTAATAGAACGCAAAAAAAGAGATAGCAGAGTGGCTGCTATCTCTAAAACTCCGGCAGTAGGACTCGAACCTACGACATCATGATTAACAGTCATGCGCTACTACCAACTGAGCTATGCCGGAATCTTTAAACAGCGTGGCGACGTCCTACTCTCACACCGAGAAACCCGGCACTACAATCGGCGCTAAGAAGCTTAACTTCTGTG